>QMUI01000176.1 GCA_003660485.1 Thermococci archaeon
AGTGGAGGGAACTAAAGAACCTTTTAGAGGACGTGAAACCCTTAGCGGATGTCAGCTTGAACACCAACCTAACGATAGTGAGGCCGTTGGAGGAGTTACTAAGGTTTGAGCTTGTGGATCATATTGCCACTGATATAAAGGCGCCACCCCAGGAACTTTATGGTCTACCAAAAAATGCAAGTGAGAAACTTTGGACGTTATTCCTTAGGGGTCTAGAAGTAATTTCTGAGTACGACCTTTCTCTGGAACTGAGAATCCCAGTTCCCAAAAAGTTTGACGTGCTTCCATGGATTGAAGAGGCCCTTAGACATGTGAACACGAATTTTTATGTTGTCTTGAATCCCTTGGTAGGTAAACCCCTTACAAATCCAAGGGATGATCATTGGTGCTCTCAGCATTGCTGGCCAGATGAGGAAGAGGTTTCTAAAATAGAAAACAGGTTAAAGAGCCTGGGAATTAAGGTTTTCATTAATAGATGGGTTACTGAGTAGTGTACTCTTTGTATATTTCTTCGAGCTCCCTTCTTATGCTCTCAATAGTTCCTTTATCCCAATGAAATGCCATCTCTACTTTTTCCTCAAATTTTTCGCTAGTTCTCATGTAAATGCTGGCATCAATAATTTTCTTTGTTACCGGATCGTACGTTACATTGGCTTCCACTACCTCAATCCTCCACGTGTTTGGATAAACTCCGAAGACATCTTCCCCATTACTTTTCTTTATATACATAGTGCATTTATCATTGCATTCTTCTGAAACTTTCGTCTCATTAAACTTGAATTCATCTGAAAGGGTAAGAGCTATCTCCCCATATGGAATGGCTATCCTTTTTGCCACTGTATAGTTGAACTTCTTGATGTCCTTATATGGCCTGGTAACGTTTCCTACTGTCATCTTCATAATCATCTTGCCAGTTCCGTTTTCCCACAAAATTATTGAGGATGAGCTCCAACGTACGTCTTTGAATCCCTTAGCTTCTCTGTAGGATAGAACTTTATCTTTTAATATCACGGCCTTTCCTGTAGATATGCTCACGAGGGAACTTTCATTTTCTAGCCTTAAAACCCACGTAACGGCGTACTGGGATTCATTTTCTAGGAGCTTGTAAAGTGTTCTTCCTTGTACCTGGGTGGTTGTTGGGGTTTGAGTAGCTTTTTCTCCAATACATCCGCTAATTGAGATTGCCAGAACTAAAAGGAATACAAACCAAAACCTATATCCCATTACTTTCACCATCCCTACAGGGTAGTCTGAAGTTTATTAATATATCCTTTTTCTTCATGACACTTCACTTCTCCCTTTAACATTAGAGGTAGGAGATGCGGCAATTGAGGATTCAGCTCCTTATAAATTGAAACCTTTTTAAATTCTTGTAGCGTAGAAGGCCGTTCTGGGGATCTTTAGAGTGATTTTACTCGTATGGGAGAGATGACCCCTGTGAGCTTTTGCTGAAGATAACCTTAAACTTGCTTATCGGAGACCAGATCTGGAGGGCTGAAGCTTAGAAGGATAGGCTCGAACCAATGAACCTTTGGGTTATACCGCTCAAGAGGAATCCTCGCCAAGGAGGAAGTCAGCTCTACCCCCTATCACCGTTCTGACTTGGTTCGTCGAGTAGGTTAGCGTCATCGGGCATGGTCAGAAGCATCCTCAAGAAGCGATAAAATATGAGAGCACTTAAAATTCCAGTCCAGGGGCTGTGAGAAGTTCCACGAAGGTTCCTGACTTCATCTATGGACTCTATTTGTGTTCCTGAAGTTCATCTTACAATGACTTTGAGGATCTCGGTAGCGTGGGAAAGAAACTCAGCTGGAAGGAAGTGTCGTGAGAATTTTATGTCTTAAAACGCAGGGGAGAAGAGCTTAGCGTATTGTAAGCTTCAATAGCAATTCCCAAAATTCCCTGCAAGTTGCACTCACATTTAGTGTTGAGATTTGGCGTGAAGTAATTAAAGTGTAAGAGAAAGTTGAGGGCGGGTGAGGCTGGAGAGTTTGATCTTTTTCTTTTCAAGCCTCCTAATGGGAAGGTCTTTGGATGTTAGGTGCGATTAGGAAGCTTGGGGTTGATGGAGTTAAATTCACCAGGACTCTCAAAATTAGTGTTCAAATGTGGGTTTTGATGATATCTAGAAAGAGAGCACGTTGAAGAGTAGGACTTGAGAGACTGTTAGATTAAGGAGTCAGAACTTAAAGGAGTATGGGGCAAACATGAGTAACAAAAATTAGATAAAGTTAAAAATGTATAAATCTCACCATAGGTATGAAGGTGATTTTTCATGAAAAAATCAGATGTAGCCTTGAATGAAGCGGAAATAATAGAATATCTTCATAAAGTGATGGATAACAGGTTTGCAAGCTTCATCCTCAAGGAGATGACGGAGGTCAAAAAGCTGGAAAAATCTCTTGGTGTGTATGCTGGGGTTGTAAAACCAAAAGGCATCAGAGAAAGGCTTCATGCGAAAATCGTTGGAGAAGCTCTTGAGAAGGGTGCCGAGAAATTCGGGGTGAGTCCCGAGGCGATTAAAAGTCACCTCAAGGATCCATATATGAGGAAAGGGTTTGCCGTGGTTCTCAGGAGCATAGCGGAATACGGAATCACGAAACCTCAGAAGTTAATTGCACCTTTTTTGGTCGTCTGGGACTTCACGAAGCAGTGCAACCTCAGGTGCAAGCATTGCTACGCTAACGCCACTCCATATCCGGCACCCGATGAGCTGACTCTTAAGGAAAAGCTGAATGTTGTCGACCAACTTGACGAGGCAGGGGTCGCCGCTCTATCCTTCTCTGGAGGAGAACCCTTGATAAACAAGGACTTCTGGAAGGTTGCCGAATACGCTGCCTCAAAAGGCTTTTACCTCTCAGTCGCTACGAACGGAACCCTCATCTCTGAGAATGTTGCGAAAAGACTGAAGGAGGTTGGGATAAGGTACGTTGAGATAAGCCTCGACGGACCAACTCCGGAAATTCACGATGAATTCAGAGGAGTTAAGGGTGCCTTTAACGCTGCAATCAGAGGGATAAAGAACGCTAAAGCCGCGGGACTCAGCGTTGGCATAGCAACGACGGCGACCCGTGAGAACCTTGACTACATTCAAGACATACTGGAGCTCGCCAGGGAGCTGAAGGTTGATAGGTTCATAGTATTCAACTTCATACCTACAGGAAGGGGGAAAGAGATAGTTCAGGAAGATCTCACCCCTGAGGAAAGAGAAGAGCTCATGAAATACCTCTACAAAGAATGGAAGAAGGGAGACATCCAGATATTCTCTACCTGCCCGGCATACGCGAGAATATCAATAACCGCGATGGAGCGTGGAGAGGGCGACAAGGTCTCGCCAACGCATTTTGC
>QMUI01000177.1 GCA_003660485.1 Thermococci archaeon
ATGAGAAGTTGTACTCCTCACTGTACTTTTTCCACAGTTCCACGGATCTTTTCATTACTCTTACATTTGCCTCATCATTAAACTGTTGTCTTATTCCAGTTCCACAACGGAATGTTGATCCGGATCCAATAAACCTCTTCTCCAGAACCACAACGTCCTCTCCTCTCCTCGCGAGCTCATGAGCTATGGTAACTCCAACTATTCCCCCACCGATAACAACGATCTCAGCTCTTTCGGGCAGCATAGGATCACCTCCTAGCAAGAACACCCATTCTAACGTTTTTTATGGGCGATCTAGCAACGGGCAAGTCTATCTCACTCAACTTCTTTCCAGTTCTTTGGGCAACGACAACGGCCCCATTGAAGAGGCAATACCTGCCCTGGCAGAAGCCCATCGCTAGATGAGTGAGCCTCTTTATTATCTGGAGATCGGTTATTCCCCTCCTGACAACATCATCAACCTTCTTTAGAGAAACATCACAACCACATATCTGAACGTCTTCGAGGTTGAACTTGTCGAAGGGTATTTTTGGAACTTGAAGTGCTTCCGGCTCGTACTCATTAAGCTTTTCCTCGTAAACACAGGGCTCACTCTCAAATCCAAATTCCCTCAAGATGTAGGCCCCCACTAATCTGCCTTCTATGTAGTTGGCGTAATGAGGCTTAATCGACACAGCGCTCCCAGCAACATATATTCCCTGCCTTATCCTGTGCTGCTGATCTATTAGTGGCCTAAAGTACCCTCTTCTGAAGAAGAGCCTACCCCCAGCTTGAGTTATTGGATTTATGTCCGGCCTCCTTCCATCGGCGAACACTAAAGCATCAACTTTGTATTCGTTGCCGTTCATATCTATAACTTTCTCAACTTTCTCCTCTCCCTCCACCCTCTTGACGTTTGGAATGTGAACGTAGTCGATTCCCCACCTTTCAAGCTCTTCAATGACCTCCTCTGCTTTGCTTCCAGTTACTGCTACGTTCCATCCTGGGGCAACTTCCCAAACGTTCATTGCCTCTAAAGCAAAGTCCCTCCTAAAGACTCCGGGCATGTCATTGTTTTCGAAGAGCATTATGCTCTCAACGGCTCCCGTTGCGAGAACTACTCTCTTAGCCAAGATCTCGACTAATTCATTGTCCTTAGCAACAGGGACTAAGAAGTACTCACCTTTCTCGAAGACACCAAGGGCGGAACTACCAAGAAACACCCTCACGTTTTCGTTTAACTCCTCCTTTAAATCCTCTACGGCCCTCTTGGGATTTCCAAAGTCCTCAACTTCAACACTCCTTATCCATAAATCTCCACCAAGCCATCCCTTTTCCTCAATTAAGGCCACGGTCAAATTGTCTTGGAGCTCAAGAGCTGCACCCAGACCTGCAGGCCCCCCTCCGATGACTGCAACATCCACAACAACCTCCTTAACGCTCCCGGAGTAGTCTCCAACTGGTTCCTCCTGGAACTCTCCATAAACCTGCCTCTCAACTTTCATACCATCTTGAACCTTTGTTTTCCTGGCGTCAACATTCTTTACACCATTCACCACCATGGGAACGGGACCAAATGTAAATGCTCCCCTTTTTCTCCCTTCAGTGCTAGTTGTCAACCAGTAAACCCCATTAGCAAGTAGAGAAATCGTGAGTTTCTCACCTTCGTAGGCCTCAAGTTCTCTTCCTTCAAAGAAAACCCTAATCTTTTTCCCATTCTTCTTTGTGAGGTCTAGTGGCCTCAACGCTATCACCTCTAAAATAGTTTACACTTGTAAAATAGGAAACCATACTTATAAAACATTAGGTTAACAAAAAAATGTTTGAAACAAAAAGTGAAATCAGAGAAGACCAGAAGAAGTTGCAAAGGCGAACACGTTTTCTGCCTGGCTCATTGTCCTTGCAATAGCCCTCTTTTCCGTCCTCTCAATTGGAACCTTGGTGAAGAGTTGCTCATGCAACTTGACTACATCTTCGGGAGGCTTCGTGAGGAGGCTGACTACTATTATGATGAAGAGGGTAACGAAGAAGTTTATGAAGAACACTGGAACGCCATCAAATATCCTTCCAAGGGTTCCAAAGAACCCTGGAGCGTTTGGATTGAAGGCCCAACCATAGATCTTTGCCTCCAAGAGAACTTCGCTGACCAAACCATAGGCCATGCCAACTATCCCTGCCTCCTTCGTTACCCTCTTCCACCATAGGCTAAGGGTCAGTATTGGGCCGAAACCTACGGCAAGTCCTCCCCAGGCCGTTGCCACCATTTGATAAATCACTCCTGGGCCCTTTATGGCAAATATTAAGGCTATTAATGCAACAATGCTTACAACTACCCTTGAAATGTTTACCATTTGCTTCTTACCAAGTTCCTGACCGAGAACCTTGTGATAGATATCCCTCACTATTGCAGATGATGCAACTAATAACTGAGAATCGGCTGTACTCATTATCGCGGATATTATTCCCGCAATAACGAAACCGGCAAGCCAACTCGGTAGGAAGTGAACTGCCAAAGCTGGAACTATCTTTTCGGGATCATCGACTTTGATTAGACCCTTGACAGCCATTGCATACCCCAGGAAGCCAGCGAAGAAAGCACCCCAAAGAACTATTGTGGTCCAGATACCGCTGATGAATATTCCAGGCCTCCTGAGCTTCCTGGGATCCTCAACGCTCATGTACCTTGTGACTATATGGGGCTGTCCGAGGTAACCAACTATCCACGAGGCATAACCTATTGCAAATATCAGGGCTGCAAAACCTGTTTTACCACCGAATGGATGGAGTTTTGCTGGATCAACTGAGGCTATTGCAGCAGTGGCAGAATCAAGACCACCAACCTCAACTAACGCTAAGATTGGAACTATTATCAGCGTCATCAACATGAACATTGCCTGAACTACATCGGTCCAAACTACTGCAAAGAAACCTCCAGTAATCACATAAGCTGTTAGAATTACCACCGTAATCAATATACCAGTTGTAACGCTTACTCCAAAGCCCTCTGCAAAGGTCTTTCCTCCCGCGGTAAACTGGGCGGCAACGTAGGCTGTCATGAAGACGAGGATTATCGCCGCACTCAGGATTCTTATCAGTTTCGTGTTGTCCTTTAGCCTTGCCTCCAAGTAGTCGGGCAATGTTATTGCCCTGAACTTTCCCGCATAGATCCTTAGCCTCGGACCTATTAGCAGATAATCCGCTAAGGTTCCGTAGAGACAGCCTATTGCGGCCCAGAAAGCACCATGTCCTGCTTTAACTTCGCTCTCTGTATAACCAATCAATAGCAAGGCTGAAAGCTCTCTTGCCTTCTCCAAGAAAGTTGTACCGAAAACATGAAGGTTCTTACCGCAGACGAAGTA
>QMUI01000178.1 GCA_003660485.1 Thermococci archaeon
GGAGGAAGTATAAATTTAAAGGCCTCGCTTACCTTGAAGCTGCGAGGGAAATTTAAGTTACTATCTCTTCAATCCTACCAATTTCAATAGCCTCTCTAATTTCCCTCGCTATCCTTCTCCCGGTGCTCATTGGCTCATCATATTTGAGCCATGTGTACGGGGAACCGTGCACAAAGGGGTTCGTTCCGGCAACTATTCTAGCCGATATCTCAAACACGACGAACTCCATCTCAGGAGTAAAAACCCCTTCAAGGCAGAACGGGCCCCACAGTCCGCCCATCAGATCCTCAGCAGCTTTAACTGTTCTCTCTCCGGCCTCGATGACGTCCATGAGCAGGCTCTCCCTTAGGACTATTGGGATGTTGCCTATGACGGTGTACGTTATCTCGATGTTAAGGTCGAGCTGGTCTTTAGCTGGTATCCTGCCTATGGCATCAACGTTGCTCTCGTACCTCCTGTCTATGCTCATGAGCTCTAGCTCCTCCCTAACCTTGGAGTAGAAGTAGTGGGGGTAAACAGGGATTCCAACCACGTACTCCTGTATTTGAACCTCCTTAAGTTGCTCCTTATCTCTTATTCCAAGGAACTTCTCGGCCTTAGCCCAGAAGTCCTGGGGATCTTTGGCAAGGAAATAACCTTTTCCACCCTTCGCGCCGTGGGGCTTCACTATAACTGGCTTATCGATATCATCTGGGTCATCGTAAACCTTAGGTAGCCTTAGCTTGGCCTTCTCGAGCCACTTCCTTTCTAAACTTCTATCGCTCTCCCACCTTAAGACTTTCTTGTTGCCGAAGTAGGGAACTCTCATCCTCTCAACTAGCTCGATTCCTAGGTGGGCAACGAAGGATCCCGTTGGGATTACTATCGCATTTAACTCGATAAGCCTTTCCTCTGGGTAGGTACCTTCAATGAAGTAGTCAGCAACCGGGAAGTATTTAGTGTACAGGGGTTTAACCCTAGATTTCCCAAATGCTATCGTTTCAAACCCCTCGTCCTTGGCTCCCTTCAGGATCTGAAGGGCTGAATGAGATGCGTAAGTCGCTATCCTCACCATACCTTTCACCTTCCTTTAGCCAAAATTATGTAAAATTCACCGCATTTTTAAAGGTTATTTTTACATGTTTTTATCAACGGATGATGTTCTGTAGACAGTCCAACCATTTATAAATAGATGGACTACTGACAGAACATAAAAAGCGTTATGTTGGAGCCCATTGAAATTCCCAAGAATGCGCTGGCTATCTCAGCGTTATAGTAAGCTTGAGGAAATGGCTCTTAGTTTGATAATTGGTCTATCAAATTTAAAAACTCGGTGCTTAGGGAAATTCGGTGGTGGAGATGAAGAAGGCGGTTGCAATAGCTTTGGTTCTGCTAACGTTCCTGGGACTTGGATGCATAAGCTCTCAACAACAAACTCCGAGGACTCTAACGGTTTACGCCTACGACAGCCTTGAATACTGGCTCAAGGAGGTAATTCCCGAGTTCGAGAAGGAGTACAACGTCAAAGTCAACCTCGTCTTGGTGGGAAGTACGGGGGAGTTAGTTAACAGGCTCATCCTTGAGAAGGACAATCCTCAGGCTGATGTTGTGGTTGGAATCGACAATACATTCATGGCCAAGGCAATAAACGCCGGAGTTCTTGAGAAGTTCAGGCCTAAGAACTTCGACGTAATAAGGAAGGACATACTGGAGTACTTCCCCGCGGATGACTATTTAACTCCATTCGACTACGGTTTTCTTGCCTTCAACTACAAGACTGACATGATAGAAGAGCCACCGAAGAGCCTCGATGAGTTGATAATGCCTGAGTGGAAGGGGAAGATAATAATCGAAGATCCAAGAACTAGCTCTCCCGGCTTAGCATTCATGCTGTGGACGATAGCCGTTTACGGAAATTCTTGGCTCGAGTATTGGGCGAAGCTCAGGAACAACGTTCAGATAGTTAAGGGCTGGAGTGCCGCATGGGAGGCCTTCAGCAAGGGTGAGTATCCGGTAGTTCTCAGCTATGCTACTTCTCCGGCAGCCGTTGTGTACTACGACAACAAGACGAACGTTAAGGCAGTTCAGTTCAGGAGGGGCAATTTCATCCAGGTGGAGGGTGCTGGGATAGTGAAGGGGACGAAAAACAGGGATCTCGCCGAGAAGTTCATAGAGTTCCTTATAAGTGAGAAGGCTCAAGAGAAGTTGCCAACGACCCAGTGGATGTACCCGGTAAACAAGAACGTCAAGCTACCCGAGGTCTACAAGTACGCCCTCAACGTTACCAAGCCGATCTCCCTTGATCCTGGGCTCGTTATGGAGAACCTCGATAAGTGGCTGAAGCAGTGGACTGCTGTCGTCGTTGAGGGCAAGAGTCCCCAGGAGGCAATTAAAGGATGACGTAGTTTTCGATCCTTATCTTAACTTTCTTTTTCTTAGGATCGAACCTAGAGAGCTTCTCCTCTGCTATGATCTCGACTCCGTGAATCCTGAGTCTAATTCTCACCCTCCCTGGGAGTAGCTCGTAGTCGATGACTTCAGCTTCAGCACCATCTCCTATCTCAACGCTTTCGGGCCTGAAGAACACCCTAACCTTTCCATCTTTTGGTGTTTTGAAGCAGAGCTCGCCCAAGCAGGCCTTTCCGTTCTCGGCGTGCAACTCTAGAATGTTTCCAGTCCCCAGGAACTTGGCTACAAACTCCGTTTTTGGACCCATGTAGAGCTCCAAGGGCTCGCCAACCTGCTCTATCCTCCCGAGGTTCATTACGGCAATCCTGTCGCTTATCGCCATGGCCTCCTCTTGGTCGTGGGTGACGTACACGGTTGTTATCCCTAGATCCCTCTGAATCCTCCTTATCTCTCCCCTGAGCCTCTCCCTCACCTTGGCATCTAGGTTGCTCAAGGGTTCGTCAAGCAATAAAACGTCCGGCTCTATAACCAAAGCCCTGGCCAAGGCAACCCTCTGCTGTTGCCCTCCAGAGAGCTGCTCCGGATACCTGTTCTCGAACCCTTCAAGGCCGACGAGCTTTAGGGCCCACCTCACCCTTTTCTCTATCTCGTTCCTGGGGAGCTTCCTCATCTCTAATCCAAACGCTATGTTTTTGAACACCGTTAAGTGCGGGAAGAGGGCGTAGTCCTGAAACACCATCCCTATGTTTCTCTCGTATGGCTTCCTCTCGGTTACATCCTCTCCTCCAAAGAGGACTCTTCCAGAATCGGGCCTTTCAAGCCCGGCGATGATTCTGAGGGTTGTGGTCTTTCCGCACCCACTTGGTCCTAAAAGGGTCATCAGCTCTCCATCCCTAACCTTGAGGTTAACGCTCAGCGTGAATTCATCGTACCTCTTAACTA
>QMUI01000179.1 GCA_003660485.1 Thermococci archaeon
CTCATCGCTGGAGCGAGGAACTTCAGTTTCGGGCCCTTCCTGACTTTCCGTGTCAGGCTTCCTGCGGGAGGTATCTCGACGAGAAGGCCACTCCTGACGAGTGCCCTAACGATTTCTATTACCGTGCTCTTTGAAATTCCGAGTGTTTTTGATAACCTTTCGTAGCTGAACCTTTCTCCCCTCGGATTGGCCAAGATGAAGAGGAGCTTCATAGCGAAATCCAGCGTTGAGGAGTCGAAGTTCCTGAAGTCCTTCAGATCCCTGTAAATTATCCTCTCAATCAGCGTAAAAATGTATTCATATGCTTCCTCTTCGCTGAGTTCAAGCGTTATGGGGAGTGAGCCTAGCCGGAGGTAGCGTTCTACCTCTTTTCCATGTTGGGTTACTGTAGAGAAGGCTTTCCTTAGCAAATTTTCATTGAACTCAAAAAGTGCCTCAAGGCCTACCGGTTTAACCTTCTCTCCTTTAAGGTGAAGGTACTCGAGGAACGTTAAGGGCTTGACCTCAATATGCTTAGCCCTCCTAGCTAAGTCCGGGCTTTCCCTTAATTTGAGTGCTGAGGAGCCCGTGGCCACTATGAAATACTCCATCCTATCGTGGAGAACCTTCAAAGTTAAGTCCCACTTCTCATCGTAGTGAACTTCATCAAGGAGTATTATTGGTTTTTCGGGTCTGAAGAGTTCTAAATACTTATCGATTGCTTCATACAGATTGAAGCCTAGGAGGTGGAGTTCATCGACTGGAATATAAATCACTTCGGGCGTTTTTGAGAGAGCATAAAAGTACAGTTGTCCGAGCAGGGTTGTTTTGCCGGTTCCCCTTAATCCCGGCAGGAGGATTGTAGATGTTTTATCTTCATCGAGGTATTTATCTAGCCTGCTCCTTACTTCTTCGAAGATGAACCTTCTCCTCAATCTCCTCGCATAGTTTAATCTTCTCGGAACTTCTGCTGCTAGCCTTATAAGGTAGTCGCTTAATTGTACCATGATAGCCCCCATTTTGGTCATCTAAATAACCAAATATATAGGAATTTTGGTCGTTTAGTTATTCTTAATGAAGCTTAACTATCCTCGCAGCCGAGAACTTCAATTCCGGAGTTCCGGCTTTATTTAATGCGTCGTTAGTTAGAACATTTGCATCGAAGTGGAAGGGGACAACTATCACTCCTTCTTTCACGTTGGCTATCTTCGCCTTCAGGGTTAAGCTACCCCTCCTAGTTTCAACCTTAACTAGATCCCCATCCTCTATCCCGTACTTCTTTGCATCTTCTCTGCTTATGTAAACCACGGGCTCGCTCATCAGCTTCACGAGGGATGGACTTCTCAGGGTCATCTCTCCGGTGTTGTAGTGACTTATAACCCTGACCGTAGTTAATATCAGGGGATACTCTCCGTTAGGAGTTTCCCAGGGCATTATTTGTTCCACAGCGTACATCCTTGCCTTGCCATCTGGCGTGGAGAACTGGATCGTGTGAAGCCTCCTGTAGGGGATTATTATTCCCTCGGAGTTCTTCAGCTCTTCGATGCTTCTCCCCTCGAGCTCTGGAAACATCTTGAAGTACTCTTCCGTTATCTCCTCAACCTTGGAGTAGTTGAAGCCTGGTAGTCCTAGGGCTTTGCCAAGCTCGCTCAGGATTACCCAATCAGGCTTGGCCTCTCCTGGGGGATCGCAGACCTTAAAGCTCCACTGAATCCTCCTTTCACTGTTCATGTAGCTTCCTTCCTTCTCGCAGAATGCAGCAGCTGGAAGAACGTAGTGGGCAAATCTAGCAGTTCTCGTGAGGAATATGTCCTGAACTACGAGCAGATCAAGCTTCGTTAAGGCCTTTCTAACCTTTAAGACGTTAGCTTCGCTCACGGCTGGGTTCTCTCCGACTATGTAGAGGGCCTTAACACCTCCTTCAAGTATGGCATCCCAGAGCTCGGTCAGGTAAAGCCCCCTCTCTGTTGGGAGGTCTTCAACTCCCCAGAGCCTCGCGACCCTCTTCCTGAAGTTCTCATCGTTTAGGGGAATGTACCCAGGGAGGAACTCGCTCAGAGCCCCCATATATGCAGCCCCTTGGACGTTGTTCTGGCCTCTCATTGGGTAAAGGCCGCCTCTGTCCCCTATATATCCCAAAAGGAGGGCTATGTCTATTATCGCGAGAACGTTCTCCACTCCGGAAACATGTTGCGTTAAGCCCATCCCCCACATTATCGCCCCGCTTCCAGCCTTCGCAAAGACCCTGGCAACTTCCCTTATTAGCCTAGAATCAACGCCAGTAACCTTCTCAGCGTACTCCGGGGTGTACTTCTTAACCCCCATCTTAACCTCCGAGAACCCGGTTGTTCTCGTCTTAACGAAGTCCTTATCGTACAGGCCCTCAGATATTATGACGTTCATCATGGCATTTGCAAGGGTCGTGTCGGTTCCAGGCTTGATTATGACCTTGTAATCTGCAAGCTTCATGGTTGTGGTCTCCCTCACATCGACAACTATTATTTTCGCCCCCCTTCTTCTTCGCCTTCAGTATGTAATCCATGACAACGGGGTGGGTTTCCGCTGGATTGTAGCCCCATATTAGTATGGCCTTAACGTTCTCCAAGTCAGAATATGGATTGGTTTGGGCTCCAGTTCCAAGTGTCATCTTCAAAGCGTGAACGCTGGCTTCATGGCATAGACGGGCACAATTATCGATGTTATTCGTTCCAAAAAGCCTAGCTATCTTTTGAAGGAGGTAGTTTTCCTCATTTGAAACCTTTGAAGAAGCTATGAACGCAACGGCATCTGCTCCATAGTTCTCCCTTATTTCAAGGAGCCTTGAAGAAATCTCTTCTATGGCCTTATCCCAGCTAATTCTAACGAAGTCCTCTCCCACCTTTTTTAAGGGATACATGAGTCTGTCCTTAGAGAACACGAACTCTAGGGCATGCAGTCCTTTTGGGCAGAGCTTCCCCCTATTGGGCTCTCCCTTGTAGGGGATTATCTTGAGGGTCTTTGGATCTATAAGGATGTTACAGCCAAAGCCACAATAGGGACAGACTACCTTTATCACTCTACCACCAATAAACATGAATACGTCAAAAATATAAAGATTTTTGGCCAAAATTGACCAATTTATGTTAATCTTTTATTTTTCCCTTAAAACCTTACCCTCCAGGCCAAGGAGACGGCCAGATTTCATTAGAAAATATTTATTTTTGGCCTAAATTTCATTATTAGAAGGGGAAATCAACGTGGAGCACCTTGAATATCAGGTTGAATTAGAATGGGATGGCAATGTTGGGAGTGAGGCTAAGGTTAGGGAGTTCTCGTTCAGGATTGACA
>QMUI01000180.1 GCA_003660485.1 Thermococci archaeon
CCCACCAACTGGTGGATCCGATGATCGCGGATCCTTGGGTGTTTTTCACGATAATTCTAGGACTGGCTATGGCGTGGGCGATCGGGGCAAATGATGCCGCAAATTCAATGAGTACCGCTGTTGGAGCAGGTGCAATAACACCAAAGCAGGCAGTTTTAATTGCGGGAGTGTTAGAATTCACTGGAGCCTATTTTTTCGGCAAGAGCGTTACGGAAACTATAAGGAAAGGAATAATTGATCCTTCAAAGATCAATGACCCAAACGTTCTGATTTATGGGTCAATAGCAGCGCTCTTAGGAGCAACAATATGGCTTATAATTGCAACAAAGTACGGCCTTCCCGTATCAACAACGCATTCAATTATCGGGGGAATAGTGGGTTACGGAATCGTATACGGGGGAACGTCAATAGTCAACTGGGGCAAAGTGGCCAAGGTTGTCATGAGTTGGGTCCTTTCCCCAATAGTAGGGGCAATCTTTGCTTTTATTGTATTCAAAGCGCTCAGCAAAACGGTTCTTCAGAGTAAGGATCCAATAAAAAGTGCAAAGAGATGGTCTCCGTTCTGGATAGGGTTGGCCTTTGTTGTCATAGGAACGATGTTCTATCTTAAGGTTCTGCATGGAGAATCACTTTTTATTGGATTTATTAAGTTTGGAATTCCTGCGGGAATTGTAACATTCATCACGGTGTCCCTAATCTTAAGAGCTAGATTTCCAAACGTCGATCCGTATCTCGGAGCTGAGATCATATTTAGGAAAGTTCAGGTAATAACATCAGCTTATGTTGCACTAGCCCATGGGGCAAATGATGTCGCTAATGCCATAGGACCTGTTGCTGCTGTGTACACTATAGCGACAATGGGAATGGCAGGAGCGAAAGTTCCGGTTCCCAAGTGGATACTAGCCCTAGGTGGTCTCGGAATAGCAATTGGCGTAGCAACTTACGGTTACAGAGTGATGGAGACCGTTGGAAAGAAAATTACAGAGCTCACAAATACAAGAGGATTCACGATAGATTTCTCTGCAGCTACCGTTGTCCTAATAGCAAGCTGGCTTGGAATGCCGATCTCAACGACCCATACCGTAGTTGGGGCTGTCATTGGGGTTGGACTTGCTAGGGGAATAAAGGCAATAAACAAGGACATAGTGAAAGATATAGTGATCTCGTGGTTCGTTACCGTTCCCACTGCGGGGGTAATTTCAGCGATAATTTTCAAAGCCCTGATGGTGATCGTGGGGTGATATAATGCAAGTATGGACTAGATTATTTGCAAAGAGCCCATTTAAGCCCCTGATAAAGCACGCAGAAGTTGTAGTGGAGGCAGTGGAGACACTAGAAAAAGCTCTTGATCTGTGGGCCCAGGGAAACTATGAAGAGATGAGAAAGTATGCGATTGAAGTAGATAGGCTTGAAGACGTCGCTGACAGGATAAAAATGGAGCTCAGGAATAGTATCACGTCAAAATTGCTAATGCCCGTTCAGAGAACCGATATTCTTGAATATCTTCACATGCAGGATAAGGTTGCCGATGCTGCGGAGGATACTGCCAAGTGGTTACTAGTGAAGAAAGAGATAAATGTGCCTCAGGAAATAAAGGAACTTATCTTGAAGATGGGTAGGGAAAGCATTAAAGCTGCAAAGCTAGTTTACGAAGCAATTAGGCAGATGGACACGGTTGTTGAAAGCGGATTTTCCGATGTGGAAATAGAAAAGGAATATGAGATAATAAAACAGATAGAAGAAGTTGAAAACAAAATTGATGGTCTCGATACTAGGCTCATGGAACTCGTGTTGAATAACAACTTAAACTGGATAGATGGTCTTTACATCCTCAATATAGCAAGAACTCTCAGCAACATCTCAGATAAAGCAAAAGACGCCGCAGAAAGAATAAGAATAATGATGAACAAGTGATCAGATGGCAATCATGGTAGAAGTCATCTGTATCTCTGGCATCTTTCTTATCTTTTCAGTTATGAACTGATCAAGATCTTTGAGGGTGTCGGTTTCAACCTTGACAATTAGATCATATTCACCGTACACTACGTAAGCCTCCTTAACCTCCGGCATTGCTAGAAGCTTTTCCATAACTTCCCTTTCCTTACCGGCCGCGGTCACCATCAGGATAAAAGCCGTCACCATTTTCCATCACCAAATTGAATTATTTTCTGTCAGGTATTTAAAGGTTGTTCTTGCCCCTACCGACACTCTAATAAGATAATAACTCAAGGTTTTAGACGGTGGGTGTAATGGTTTTGAAGGTTTACAATACCCTAACCAGACAGAAGGAGGAGTTTAAGCCTCTCAGAGAAGGGGAGATACGGATGTACGTTTGCGGTCCGACTGTTTATGATTACCCCCATTTGGGTCACGCAAGGACGTACATAGCATTTGACGTAATAAGAAGGTACCTAGAGCACAAGGGATTCACTGTTCTGATGGTTATGAACTTCACGGATATAGATGACAAGATAATCAGGAGAGCCAATGAAACAGGAGAGAACCCAAAGGAACTTGCTGAAAAGTTCATAAGGATATTTTTAGAGGATATGCAGGCCCTAAAGGTTAAGCCGGCTGATATTTATCCCAGGGTCACGGAGCATATTGAGGATATAATAAAGTTTATCGAAAAGCTCAAGGAGAAAGGCTACGCTTACGAGGGAAGCGACGGCATCTATTTTGAAGTCCAGAAGTTCAAGGAGTACGGGAAGCTGAGCGGAGTTAAAGTAGAGGAGCTGAGGAAAGGAGCCAGAGTCGAGCCCGGTGAAGGTAAAAAGAACCCCGAAGACTTTGCACTATGGAAGAAGGCCAAGCCGGGAGAACCCAAATGGGAAAGCCCCTGGGGCGAAGGAAGGCCGGGATGGCATGTCGAATGTTCAGTAATGAGCAGCAAGTACCTAGGTGAAAGCTTTGACATTCATGGGGGAGGAAACGACTTAATTTTCCCACACCATGAGAACGAGATAGCTCAGAGCGAGGCCTGCTTTGGCCATGAATGGGTTCACTACTGGCTCCACACGGGCTTCGTAATGGTTAAAGGAGAGAAAATGAGTAAAAGCTTGGGTAATTTCGTCACGGTGAGGGAGTTATTGCAGAGGTACGGCCCAGAGGTTATAAGGTTCTTCGTTCTCCAAAAGCACTACCGCTCTCCCCTCGACTACACCGAGGAAGGATTACAACATGCGAAGAACAACTTGGAGAGACTTTATAATGCCCTCGAAAACATCAGGGTGGCAATGGAGAGAGCTGAGATAAGCTACACCTGGGGAGAAGAAGAATTTGAGGCTTACGAGGC
>QMUI01000181.1 GCA_003660485.1 Thermococci archaeon
ATATAATTGAGAAAATTAGGAAAAAATAGAACAGAGACTAAAAATCACTCATCATCCCCTTAGGAGATCCAAAAAGATAAAATACAAGGGTAGCTACAAAGAGCGTAAAATTTGCAAAAAAATAGTGAGCTAGATATAACAAGGCCTCTGACAAAACTTTTCTTTTCAAGTACTCCATTTATAATGCTCCTAGAATTAAGAGGAGAATAAATAGAAGGGCCATGAATAGGAGTTCAAGATACGTTATTCCTGAACTTCCAACGTATATGCTAAATGTGAAATAGTTTACTTATTACCATACATTGAAATGAAGAAGGTCATCCTAGGCTAATTGTTCTTGGAGACCCATAAGGATATACTGAGGATTAAAGATTACCTTTGCAGGTAACTCAACAGGTTCTCCAATAACAGTTCTGTCATCTTTAGACTTAACTATGACAATATTTTCCATTTTTCTTCCATTAACTGCAAAGAGTTCTATAACTGCTTCTCCACTTCCTTCAACTAGGCATTCTATCTGCTCGCCCTCATTTCTACTTGGACACACAATCTTAAATTCTTCTCCTAAAACGGGAATTAATGCCATCTGGAGTATTAAAATTATAATTAGAACTCCAATTCTCCTCATCTAGTCTCATCTCCTTAATTATTTTGTCAAATCTTTCAATAAGCTCTTGAGCTGTAGGAGGAGGCCCCAAAACAGAACTCCTACTACTATCCTGAATATTGGCGATTAAGTCTTCGGTTAAATTTTCAAAGCTAAGTTCAATTTCATTCCTACTATTCACTTCAGATAAAAGTAGGGCATAGTAAAATGCAACCAAAACTAAGAGAAGGAATATAGGAGGATCTCCTGGAAACATTGCATATAAAATAAAAGGCCACGCAAGGGTTGATATTATCCCTCCTATTGCTACTTCCCGATTAATGCTCTCCAGCTTGTCAAGTATGTACGCCAGAATGAATCCAAGGAGGGAGAGTATGAAAAGAGGAGTGCTCTCCAAAATTAAGCTAGGTAAGAATAATGAAGCTGGCAACCACTCTATTCCAGTAATTTCTGCAAGCTTTCTTTTCTTGAGTTCTTTTTTGTTCGGATAGAGGTTAAAAATTGAGACTAAAAGGAGAACTATTGATATAGAAAGAGCAAAATCTTCATCTTCTCTCCCAGGAGTGCCCATAAGGTAAAAAAGAAAGGCACTAAATGGGAAAGACAGCCATATGTACCCAATTATGGAAGAAAAATATTGAAGCCTATTATGCCTCCCCGTTAAATGTTTGTCTCCTTTATTATTGCCTTTTATTGTGCCTATTAGCACTATGAGGCCATAGATTAATCCAACTACTAAAATAATAACAATTGCTTCCTTCAAATATGGCTCAACACTTCCCTTAATGATTATGTTAACGCTTGCTGTTTCATTATTTATCCTGAAAGTTAATCTGAAATTCTTATTGTAAAACGCCCATTTGTAACCTTCAAATACAGTCGATGAAGCGTATGAGTATATTAAATTATTAGGACTTATTTCTACCAGAAGGGGAGGCTCAAGCTTGATATCCCTCTCCCCAATTATTGACGCTAGAACTTCTTTGTTCTCTTTTTTTAAGAATATTGGAATATACCTAACTGGCACTTCATTTATCCTAATTAGCTCAAACCTTTCGATTTTACCTTCACCCTGTATAGTGCACACGATATCTTTACCTATATCAACTTCCTTAGGGCATACTACTTTATATCCTGCTACTATATTTGAGGATAGTAAAATTGTAAATACAAGGGCTACTACTATTATATCTCTCATCAGGATAATATTAAAATCATAGAAAAATATAAGCTTTACTAATGTGATCCATAAATATCGTTTATTGCCATAAGGAATTCGCTGGCCTTGACGACGTCTCTAACATCAATCCTTTCAAATTTAGTGTGCGAAATATCTAGGTTTCCTGGGCCAAACACTATCGTCTTAGTCCCGTTGTACGTGAAGTTTATCGCATCGGTCCAGCTCCTCATTGCCCCGAACTCATCGAGGCCAACGACATCCATCGCCTGCTTTGCTATCTGAACTATTTCCTCGTCCTCGCTAAGCTCATAACCATCCCATATCTCCGTGTACTCATACTTCAGCGTGTACTCATCGAGAATAGGATCAATTAGGTCTAGGACATCCTCAACTTCCTGATCCGGCAGAAGCCTCGCCTCGAGCCTTCCCCTACATAACGCGGGGATTAAGTAGTAGGGGTTCTCACATATCAGCTCCTGTATCCCTATGTGTGGATCGAAGTACTTCCCCTTCACCTTAAAGGGTTCGAGTTCCTTAAGCTTCTGCAACATCTCGAATACCTGCTCAATAGCGTTCACGCCGCTCTCGGGGCACGCTCCATGCGCTTCCTTTCCATCAACTTCAAAGTACGCCTCTATGTTCCCTGCATGGGCTATGTGAACCTCAAGATCTGTAGGCTCAAGGACTACAGCCATCTTTGGCTTGTAGCGCTCCATGAATAAAGCAGAGCCCCTTCCTCCTTTCTCCTCGTCGCTAACGAAAACTATTCCAACGTTCAAATCCCTGCCTTCCTTTTTTAGTTGCTCAAGCATTAGGAGAATTGAGGCTATTCCACCCTTTATGTCGCTCGCTCCCGTTCCGTAGACTATGTTCCCCCTCACGATTGGCTCCACCCTGGGTTCTATTGTGTCCATGTGAACTTCGAAGAATAACTCTGCTTCTGGGTTAACGACCAGATCAATTATCTCGCCGTCGCTCTCTATGTGAACATCGTAGTCAAGCTTGTGAAGGAATTCCATTATGTAGAGGGCTATCCTGTCCTCTCTCCCCGAAGGAGAGGGTATCTTGAGGAGTTGGAGAAGTATCTCCTTCGCTCTTTCCGTCTTCATTAGGCTCACCTAACTCTCCTTTACCCTATCGTTTAATAATCTTTGGGAGGGCCTCTGGCTCCTCCCCCCACAACCTCATCAAATCGGGGAGTGCCCACCTTCGTCATCGGCCCGGAAAGTGATATTAATGGAAGTTCAAAATCCTTTTGGGATGGTTATGATATTTGTTGGAACGTGTGGCTTTTGCGAGAGACAGGAAAAGTACTTTCAAGACTTCAAAACTGTGGAGATACAGCAAACCTTTTACAGGATACTCCAAGACAAGACGCTCGAGAGGTGGAGGAAGAAGGCCCCGGAGGGTTTTGTATTCTCGATTAAGGCATTTCAGGGGATCACGCATCCCCCTAATAGTCCGACTTGGAGGAGGAGCAACGTTAGACCTAGTAAGAACGTTGGC
>QMUI01000182.1 GCA_003660485.1 Thermococci archaeon
AATCCATTTCGGCCACCAGCGGATCTTTTGCCTTCTCCATTGTCTCACGTGGTAGTCCTCTTTTCCTTCCCACCATTGGTTCATGTAAGTTAGATCTCCAAGCCTCATGTTGGCACCTGAGAAGTTCTAGTTCTCACATATTTATAAATGTTGAGAACTCTAATTTCTCATCACTGAACAGATAGTGACTTTATTAAATGTAGAACGTTTCCTTCAAAGACTGGAGGAGATAGCCCATGGAGAAAAAAGCATTAGCCCTTAGAGAATTCATAAAGAGAGTTGAGAACAAGTTCGGTGGCTCTATTGAAAGTATCGTGCTATTCGGATCCTATGCGAGAGGAGACTATAGTGAAGATAGCGATATAGATATGCTCATTGTTGGTAACGTCAATTTTGATGATGTTATGGAAATTGTTACTGACATACTACTTGAATATGGAGAGCTTATAAGTCCGATATTATTGAGGCCAGAAGAAATCCGAAAAAGGAAAGACAGCTTTATAAAAACTATCCTAACTGAAGGGAAGGTTGTATATGCAAAAGGATGTTGAAGTTTTGGATTGCATCATCTCTTACTAGGTCTATTTGGTGTAGTAAAAGAAGAGTTAAAATACTTGAATGACTAGTATTGTACGGGAAAAGGTGTGGGCAAAAAGATCGTTGTGGAACTTCCAGAAATGATAAGGCTTCCTGAAGATGAAGTTGAAAGGAGAGTTAAGATAGAACTTGCGATAAGACTTCATGAAAAAGGGATACTATCTTTTGGACAGGCTAGAAGGTTGGCGGGTCTTACTAAGTGGGAGTTTCTTGAACTTCTAGCCAAAGAAGGCAAGGGCATTCTTTACGATGAGGAAGAACTTGAAAATGACCTTGAAATTGTGGAGGAGCTATTATGAGAGTAATGGTTAATTCTTCTCCATTAATGTTCCTTGCAAAGCTGAAACAATAGTTGCTACCCTTGAAAAATAATGTCGACCTAGTAATTTTGGATGACAAAGAGGCTAGAAAAATTGCGAGAAAGTTTGAATTGAAAGTCATGGGGACTCTTGGCGTTCTCCTACTTGCAAAAGAAAGAGGTCTTATTTCCCAAGTCAAGCCATATATTGAGATGTTAAGAAAGCGTGGTTTTAGGATTTCTGATACCCTCGTTAGAAAGATACTCAAAAGTGCGGGAGAAATTTAAACCTCCATTTCCTCTAGCTCCCTAATTACACCCTCCAGATTAATCTCCCTGCCCCCAGGAATCTCCATTGCAATTCTGCCGTCATGAACAACCACTATTTTATCGACGTACCTTAGTATCCCCGGCCTGTGGGCTATTATTATGCTCGTCCTTCCCTCCATGAGCTTAAGCATTGCCTCTTGAACCAGCCTTTCCGTCTTGGGATCAACGCTTGACAGTGCCTCGTCCAGAATTACTATATCAGGATCCTTAAGCATGGCCCTAGCAATTGCTATCAGCTGCCTCTCCCCCAGGGAAAGTAGTTTCCCTGCCTCTCCGGCCGGAGTGTCATAGCCCTTAGGGAGCCTCATTATGAACTCATGGATGCCGAGCTGTTTGCAGACCCTTATCACATCCTCCTTACTTGCCCCAGGATTTGCTATCAGGATGTTCTCCATTATCGTCCCAGGGAAGAGGTAGGTTTCCTGGGGGACGTAGCCTATTCTATTCCTGAGGCTTTTTCTACTTATCTTCCTTCCATCTATTCCATCATACAGAATTCTTCCCCTCGTGGGGTCGTAGAACCTCATGATTAAGTTCGCTATTGTCGTTTTTCCAGCTCCAGTCTTGCCGACGAGGGCTATTTTGCTCCCCGCTGGTATTTCCAAGTTGACGTCCTTCAGAACCGGCCTGTCCTTCTCGTACTCGAACCATACATTCTCAAACTTTATTTCCCCATTAAGCCTTTCAACTTCAATTCCCTCGTAGCTCTCAACGTTCTCATCATCTATTATCTCGTATATCCTGTCTAAGGCTGCCAAGGCTGATTGAAGGCTGTCGTACATGCTCACAACGTTGTTTATAGGCTCCCTGAACCTCTGGGCGTACTGGACAAAAGCTACAACAACGCCTATGCTCACCGCGCCCTTGTACGCTAGATAACCTCCGTAGGCTATCACGATTATTACCGAGAGTAAGCTTGTAATGTTCATGAGGGGCCAGAAGAGGCCCATGTATATTGCAACCCTCAGGTATGCTTTCACAGTTTCGAGTGAGGCCTTAGAAAATTCCTTCTCAACGTCCTTCTCCTTTCCAAATGCCCTTATCGTCTCTATCCCGGAAACGCTCTCCTCCACTATGCTTGAAATCTTCGCGACCTTCTCCCTGGTCTCCCTGTAGGCCCTCCTCATTCTGCCCCCGAAGTAGTAAGCCACTACAACCATTAGCGGGACGCTCAGGAGCGTTGCTAAGGTCAGCCTCGGACTTAGGAAGAGCATTGCAGCTATTATTCCGGCTATGCTCAGTATACTGCTTATCCCTCCCAGCAGGCCCGAGCCGAGTATATCGTTCACCATGATTGTGTCGTTTATTATCCTTGAAACCAAATCTCCAGTAGATCTGTTCTTGAAGAAGTCCAAGTTTGAAACGAGAATTTTCTCATACAGCTGCCTCCTAAGGCTTTTCAGCACGTTCTGACCGAGCATCTCCGTGTAGTAGGTCTGAAGCGTCGTGAAGAACCACTGGGCGACTAAGGCCAAGAGGTAGAGTGTAGCGATGAAGGGCAATCCCTCAAGCTTTCTAGGGATTATGTAGTGGTCTATTGCCACCCTGAGCAGGTAGGGAGAGGCAAGCGTCGCCAGGGTTGAGCCTATTATTGCAACAACAGCTATCCCCAGGATCTTCCTCTGCGATAGTGCCTCCCTGAGGAACCTCAGGAAGAGGGACTTATCCCCCATACCCACCACCCACGAGCTCTCTGAAAATGCTCTCCCTTTTGAGTAGCTCTTCTGGATCCCCTTCCTCTACTATCCTCCCGTCTTTCAGGACGATTACCCTATCGACGATCCTCGCCAAAGAAGGCCTTTGGGAGACTATTAGGGCAGTTTTATCCCTCAGAATGTCCTTCAGATCCTCGACGAGTTTCCTCTCGGTCTCTAGATCTAGATTTGACACGGGATCATCGAGGAGGACTATCTTTGGATTAAGGAGCATTGCCCTAGCTAACGCCAGCCTTTGTCTCTGCCCGCCGGAGAGTGTTATACCTTTCTCTCCAACGACCGTGTTGTAGCCCTTAGGTAACGAAGAGATAAAATCATGTATCTTCGCTACTTTAGCTGCCTTCACAAT
>QMUI01000183.1 GCA_003660485.1 Thermococci archaeon
CGCCAAGTCAGGGGCTATAAAGGGAAGAACACCGAGCTTCAATGCGTTCTCAGGACCTAGGAACCTTGAGAGCCATGCCCCCCATGATATAGATTACTGCAAGGCCCAAGTATGCAGTTAGGATTCTTAATCTCCCCCTTCCGAGGCCGGCTATCCCAGAGGCTATGGGAAAGGCAAGTATATAACCCCCAGTTGGCCCAATAACTACGGCAAGTCCTCCCTTCATTCCCGCGAATACTGGAAGTCCCAGGGCACCTAAGAGGTCGTAGAGGGCTATGCTGATGAATCCAAGTCTCGCCCCGAGGATAAGACCTGCCAAGATGACGAAGAAAACTTGCATCGTGAAGGGTACCGGACCAAGGGGAATTCTGATTTGAGCTCCTATTGCAGTTAAAGCCACGAAAAGGCCAGTTAATGCAACCTCTTTAGCATTCATGGTTTCCACTTAGGTTAACCTTTTATATGAATTAGGTTAACGAAGCTCGTGAGGTGCATCAAACCTGAACTCAAGGCCAAAATCCTCAGGATGCTTAGGGAAGGTGCCGTTTCTGGGGAGAGGATAGCTAGAGAGCTAGGAATGTCGAGGGTTGCTGTGTGGAAGCACATCAAAACCTTGAGCTCGGTGGGATACGTAATCGAGACCACGGCCCAGGGATACCAGCTGATTAAAACTCCCGACTTTCCCTTTCCATGGGAGATCGGTGTTAACTTCCTGTACTGCAGGAAAGCTAAATCCACCATGGACATCGTCTGGAGATCCAAGTACGAGGGTGCAATAGCGGAAGAGCAGACCGGGGGAAGGGGGAGTAGAGGGAGGTGGATATCTCCCAGAGGAGGTCTCTACTTCTCGGTGAGAGCTCCAGGCTTGATCGATGTCAACGAGGTAGGGAATGTAATAGCCAATGCCCTCGGAAAGTACGCGGATGTTGAGAATGAAGGCGGAAAGCTCTATGTAGACGGAAGGAAGATTGGCGGGATAATCCTTGAGGTTAGGGGGAGCAATTATAACCTAAAAGCGGTCCTGGGGGTTGGAATTAACGTCAACAATCCAGTGCCTCCTGGGGCCACTAGTTTAATGCTCGAAATTGGGGAAAAGGTTAGTTTGAGGGAGGTTGGGGAGATCGTTATTAAATCGGTCATAGAACACCTGAAATGCACTCGGGAGGAACGTGCCTGACAATCCTAACCTTCCTTCCTGCCTTGTATATCTTCACTCCCTTATCCCTAAGGCAATCGCAGTCAATAAGCAAGACAACGACGTCATTCCCGTGCCTCCTTCCCGTGGAGTAGGCATCATCATAGGTAACGCTTAAATGAACGAACTGCCTCTTCATGGGCTTAATTCCTTCCCTCATTATCGACTTAAGGTTCCTCCTTGGGGTGCCGTGAAAGAGGACTTTCGATTCTTTGTCCTCCTCATGGTTCAATACTACGGGATAGCTGTGCCCGTACCTCGCCCTTATCCTGCTCCCCCTTATCTCGTACCTACCCTTCTCGTCCTTCTCGACGATCTCCCTGATAGTTTCCTGGGTAACCCAGGGATAATGGGTTCTAATTGCCCTAACTAGATCTTCGAGTTCAACAAATCCTTCTTCATCTGGATTAAGGCCAAAATCCCACGGGCCGTGCCTGAGGATGTAGGCCATCAGCTTGCTGACCCTAACCCTGTCCTTCACGCTTTTGAGTTTCCCGTAGGAAATTATTTGCTTTGCGTCGAAAATTTTACGTTCCGAAAACTATTTAATCTAAAATGGTAATTAGAAAGACTTTTAATATTTCAAGTCGTTTTATATATGCCCCAGAATGGTGATTAGTATGAGGTTAAAGGTTTCATTTTTGCCCTTAAATGGGATGACTGGATTCCGAGAAAACAAGCATGCAGTTCAAGGGTTCATCTATGCAATGCTCAAAGACTCGGAATATGGGCTGAGGCATGATGAAAAGAGGTTCAAGTTTTTCACGTTCTCTGATATCTTCAAAGATTCGAGAGGATTCTACACGCTCCTCATATCTTCTCCAGACAAGGGATTCATAAACACCCTGTATGGAAACTTAAAGGATAGGGAAACTATATACATAGGAAAGGACGAGTTTAGGTTAGTTGAGGTCAAGAAGTTCAGGCTTAAACTGAAGAGGGCGTTTCAGACTGGTTCTCCGGTCGTAATATACAAGGACTCGAGGAAGAATGAGTATTTTAAGTTGCACGAGCACAGGGATCTGAGGTTCTTCCTCAACAGGCTTAAAGAAAACGCTGAGAAGAAGTTTAACGCTTTCTACAATGAAGAATTCCACTTAGAAGGCCCGATATTTGATAGATTAATACCGAAGCTGAGGAGGAATGGGAAGCTAGACGTCTACGTTAAGGTCGTGAAGAATGGAATTCCATTCCCGGTCATAGGGAGCAACTGGGAGTTGCTCGAGAAGGAGAGGATAAAGCCGGAGGAGAGAAAGTTCTACGAGTTCATTATGGATTGTGGCTTAGGGGAGAAGAACTCCCTGGGTTTTGGATTTTTGAATCCGATTAGGGGGTGATTCAGTGGATATAAAAGAACTGATAGCCTTAGGAGGACTTTTTCACGACATAGGCAAGCCGGTTCAGAGAGCTCACCTCTACAGCGGAGATCATTCGATCCAAGGTTACAGGTTTCTACTTGATCTCGCAAGAGAGACCGGAGTCAAGGAGTATGAAACACTTGCATTATTCGCTAGGTACCATCATAGGAAGTACATGGAGGAAGTGGAAAAGCTCAAGATACCTGATGACGTTAAGGTGGCCCTTTATTTGGTGTACATAGCCGACAATATATCCTCTAGAGAGAGGGAAGATGAGAGAAGTGGGTATGATGTCAGAAGACCTCTAAAATCAGTATTCAACAGAGATCTAAGCTATCCTCTCTATCAGCTCAGCCTGGAGAGATTACCCATTCCAGGGACAGTAGAGAGGATAGGAAGCGAGGAGTACAGGAGAATAGTCGAAGCACTTAAGGGAGACATGAAGAGGGTAGAACCAAGGACTGACAAGGTGATGCCAATTCTGGAGAAGCATCTAACATTCGTTAGTTCTGTTACAACGGAAAACAACGTTATTTCCCTATACGACCACTTAAAAATGACTTCAGCGATTGCCTTAGCTTTATATAACGCTGGTTGCAGGCCAAGAAGCATTGGGGAAGCTGAGAAGTGCATGAAAGAAAAGAACCTCCTTCTAATAGAGGGGGACTTTTCCGGAATTCAGAACTTCATATATTCGGTGAGCGGCAAGGGGACGCTTAAGTACCTCAGGGCGAG
>QMUI01000184.1 GCA_003660485.1 Thermococci archaeon
AGCAGGACGCGTTCGTTCTCGTCGCGGCCGAGGAGGAAACCGCAAAGAACGCCCTCCGCGAAGTGGTCCAGAGGGCAAGGGAGGCCATCGAAGGAGTTCCCGAAGAGACGAGGAGGGCCCTGCCGGACGGCAACACCCAGTACATGCGCCCGCTTCCAGGCAAGGCGAGGATGTACCCTGAGACGGACATACCGCCAATACTCATAACGGCCGAGATGAAGGACGAGATACTGGCGAACCTGCCGGAGCTCCCGCAGGAGAGAGTTGAACGCTACGTCAGGGAGTACAAGATAGACAGGAGCCTCGCCGAAACCCTCGTAAACGATGAGCGCGACGAGCTCTTCGAGGAGCTGATTGAGAAGGGAGTCAAGCCCTCACTGGCAGCATCAGTCCTTGTGGTGGTTCTCAAGGGCCTCAGGAAAGAGGTTCCCATCGAGAACATCACAGACAAGCACATCATGGAGGCCTTTGACCTCTACCTCGCTGGAAAGATAGCCAGGGAAGCCTTTGAAGAGATATTCAAAGAACTCGCACTCCACCCAGAGAAGAGTGCCGCCCAGGTAGCGGAGGAGAAAGGCCTCACCCTCCTCAGCGAAGAGGAAGTTGAGCGCATCATAGACGAGGTCGTCCAGCAGAACATCGAGGTCATAAAAGCCAAGGGAATGGGAGCGATGGGAATGGTCATGGGCAGGGCCATGGCAAAGCTCCGCGGAAGGGCGGATGGAAAGCTCGTCAGCTCTCTCGTGAGGAAGAAAATCGAAGAGGTTGCCACTTAATACCCCTTCTTCTTTTATATCCAAAGAACTTACTCAATTTGAATTTAAGATAGCCAAAGAACACCTCCGTCAAATAAGCATCTGCAGTGTGGACCGAAAGCCCTTTTGCCGTTCGATAGCTATCAAAATGGAGGATAGCCAGCTCTTTGAAGTTTTCTTTGCTGAAAATGAGAATCGCGTTCCCCACAACCTTTGAGGCGAAGGAATTAACCGGATTGTAGCGTACCTTTATGAGTTTTCGAGGGGCCCCTAATTTAACCCTCTGGTAATTTCGGGCTATAATTTCGTCAAAGAGTGTAAAAACACCTTTTCGGAACCCGGCGGGATGTTCTTTGACTTCTATCCTTGTAGGCTGGATTATCCTGCCGAGCACGTAATAGTCCAGGGAGACTTTTTCCAGAACCTTGGCCGCATCAAGGATGTTGAAAAGGGCCAGGAGGTAGGTGTCAAGAACCATTTCGGGGTCAATATCCTGATGTGCGAGCTCGTCTAGAAGAGCCTTTTTTCCTTCAGGGCATTCCATTCGCAAAATCTTTGTTCCATGCGAATCCACAATGTATACTCCGCTGTCCACAAGGTAAGTGTGGTTCCTGAGCAACTGGAAATCTTTGTCACCAAATAGGAACTCGAACAGTTTTGATGTTGAACTCAGCGACACCGATTCGCAATTATCACCGTTGATTTTGAGGGTGATCATTATAACTCCCCATATAGTACTTGGAAAAATTCCTAATTAACTTTTCCTCTGTTTGATACGTACATCACCTCTCATACCTCCAGTGGAGTATAGTCACAACAAGCCAACCAAATAGGAAGTTCGATAAAAGGACCTCCACAAAGTGTGCTCTTCTTATGATGTCGGGCATATATGGATTGGGAAGTAAGAGGAGACCAGCCATGAGTACTGAGTAGAGCAGAGCCACAGCCAAGCGGGCTTTCTTCCAGTCATCAATCATCTTGACTACTGGGATCGCCAAAAGGCCCCATACTATACCCCTTAAGATTTGAAATGGAAGTACCCATGTGGGCATCTGCAGGTTGGCGTAATATTCATCAAAGGCTTCTCCCGCCAAGGGTTTAAAGACAAGGGCCCCAAAAACAATGTAAATGAACATGTAAACAATTCCAATTAAAAGCAATTTCCAAATCCACGTCTTTAGAGGGAGGGAAAACTCTTTGACATGTTCCTGAGAAGTTTCTTGCATTTTATTGTGAAGTGCCACCGCTATCGGAGAGAAAACCGCCGCGACAATAAAGCCCTCTACAAAAAGCTTTGGAATCATCTCAGTAGGAACCATCTCTTCAAAGTAGGTTAAGAATACAACGGTCTCTACCTGGGTCAAAAATGTTGTTACCCCATAGAACACTGCAAAAGTTGCTAGAACAAGCTTCCAGCCGCCCCACCGGGAATTAACTATCATGCAGCTCAGCACTAATGCATCAAGGAATGCAACTGGGAGCCAGTATATCAAGTTCCCAACCTCTGATGAGGCCCTTATCTCAGGAATAGGGAGCCAATACAGAAGAGCTAGGAGTAGTGCTAACGAAATACTCTTCAACAAGAAATTTTGCAAATTCATTTTTATCAACCCCTTAATGTTCTTTTACAAAGTTTTTTCATATTTTTAACTCCAAATATGCAATAGGCAAGATACTTAAAAATCTTGTTGGTATAGCCTAAAAAAGAACTCCAGCCAGAGCTCCTTGTAGTCAAAAAATAGAAACTGGCACACTATTTGATAGTTCTGGGAGTTAACAAAATTTTAAAGATGTAAGAGAGTCAGAGCATCGGCTCCTCATCACTGCTCAGAGTGAGGGAAATTGCTCGTCATCCCCATACCCTTTCAGCGTGATCTTTTTAAAGTCTGTCTTACCTCACGTAGGCAAAAATTATTTAAGGTATGGAGTTGTTCTCCCCCCATGAAGCTAATCAATGCAGTCTCGGTTCTTTATTATCAGCTGAGCGTCCCTCCAGAGCGGGTCAGGAAGGTCTTTCCATCCGCCCTTGAGTTCAAGAACCCGGCTGAGGAAAGCTTCTCAATAATCGAGCCCCCAAAAGGAAATACCGAATTTCTAGTGATTGACCTTAAGGGAGAAAACCGCCACGTATTCGTCCTTCCCGTTGAAGACAAGCTGATTCTAATTAATGATGTCCTCCCGAGAGTTTTTGTAGTGCCGCGTAGGGGCCTTGGCGATTTCTTCAGGGCACTTGCGGAGGACAACTCGGCGAAATCCTCGACAAAGGCCTGAGAAAGAAGGGCAAGAAGTGGCGCTTCCTCATAGACTTCATTGCAACGCTTGCAGTAGTCTCCATTGGAGAATACTTCGACCTCGAGCTGGGAGTCTGGGGCGCCGTGCTCCTCGGCGCAGTCTTTGGGGTTGTAGAATACTTTCTTGGCCCTAAAACGGAGAGCTTCCGTAACATGGCAACGGAGCTTAATGAAAAGACCGTCAAAAAGGTATACGAAGTCTCGGAAAAGAATGGGAAAGTCTTGAAGGTGTCCCTTCAG
>QMUI01000185.1 GCA_003660485.1 Thermococci archaeon
ACAAATCACACTTATTATCTCAACTTTTTGACTTTGAAATGCCAAGTTTCGGCCATTTTGTAATGAATCTAAATATTCCTAGGCCATGCTTTTAAAATAGGAAAATAAAATCTTTCGGAGCTTTTTTCGATAAATATTAGGAGATATGGTCATTTGGAGGAAGAATGCGAAACCTTCATATTACCCTTGATGAGGATGCGGGCGAAGCTCTTTATCTGAATTCCAAAGAAGATTTTGGTGGGCCCGCGGGGATTTGAACCCCGGACCTCCGCCTTGTGAGGGCGGCGTCATAACCAGTCTAGACCACGGGCCCTTCCCGAACAAACCTGACTGAAGATTAGTTTTTAAGGATTTCGTGTTGAAAAAGCGAAAGTCATTTATACATACTTTTGTCAATTGCCGATTGGGGGAGATGGATGAATCAACTCGAAGCAATGAAGGAGAAAATCAAAGTTATCAGAATGCTCAGGGTTCTCAAGAAGTCTTACACCTATGAGGAGCTTTCTAAGATCACCGGACTTCCAATCACCGTTCTAAATAGATACGTAAGGGGGAAGGTTCTACCAAGTGTTGAAAGGGCGAGGGAGCTAACGGAAAAGCTTGCCCCATATCTTAACCTCGAAGAAGAAGTTAGAAGGAGATTAAAATATGATTCCTTCGGGTTTTTTGATACAATGAGCGTTTTAAGTGATACTAACCTCCTCGCACTAATAGCTGAAGAAGTTGCCCTAAGGTACATGAAAACGGGAGTTGGGAAAGTTCTTACGGCAGCAACCGATGGTATTCCCCTAGCCGTGCAGATAGCAAACGAGCTCGGTATTGACGTTATCTACGCAAAGAAAAAGAAGGAGGTTGGCGTGGACAAGTTTTATGAAGTAAACTACGTCCCAAGTGCTTCGGGAAGTATAACAACACTCTACCTCCCAGTTTGGGCCTTGAAGAGGGGGGAGAGAGTTCTTATAGTGGATGATGTAATTAGGAGCGGAGAAACCCAAAAAGCCCTAATAGAGCTCTGCAAACAAGCAGATGCAATGCCAGTAGGAATGTTCTTCTTGATAAGCGTTGGAGATATAATTGATAAGCTGAGAGAGGAGTACAACATCCCCGTAGAAGCCCTAGTCAGGCTTTAAGGCTCCAACCTAAAGTCCTCCTTTACTATCTCCAAAGCAACGTGGGTGTTCGTTTTTTCAACTCCATCTATACTTAAAACGCTCTTGACGAACCTGTTCATATCCTCCCTATTTCGAAACTTTGCAACAACAATTATGTCGTACTCGCCGGTAACATCATAAACGCATGTCACATGTTTGTCTTTTGAGATTATCCTCTCGATCTCCCTTATTTTCTTCCCCTGGGCCTTTATTCCGATTATGGTGGTCAACTCATATCCTATGGCTTCGTAGTTTATTTTTACAGTAAAGCTCTGGATAACCCCGGAGTCCTCAAGCTTCTTTATCCTGTTATATATTGTCCCCACAGCAACATTTAACTCCTTGGCTATCTCCCTATACGACGTTCTCGAGTCCCTTAGAAGAATAGCAAGAATTTTCCGGTCTAATTCGTCTAGCTCCATACTCATCACCTTTCAACACTTCTCCAAAGTACCTCTCAACTATGGCTTCAATTGTATCTCCCTCCGGGTGGCCTATTCCGGGGCAGTTACTGTCCTTCTTTACGTAAACCTCTAGCTTGTTCCCGTGCTTTATTAGAACGAAGGGATAAAGCTTACAGGCTAGAGGCCTATGCTCGTATATCCTGCACTTCTTCGTCTCAGGATCGAGGAAAACACAGGCATCATCAAAGGGTCTCTTCTTCATTGCATATCCCAAAAATTTGGGTCCCCTGTAGAACATCTTAGTATAGTCCACGAAGTACCCCTCATCGTATCCCAGAGCCGTAATCCTCTCTATGTCCTCTTCCCTAAGGGGAATATCATTTTCAATGCAACATTTTGCACAGTTCTCCAAGCACTTGAACCTGAAATCCCCCCTTACAACTTCAACCTCCCCAGTTTTCATATCCACTACCGCTATCAGCTCCTTCTCCATACCCCCCACCAGCTAATATGAGCTCGCAATTAACGTTTCACTAATTTCAATTCCCCGAATCTTCCTGAGCACGTTATCATGGAACTTATCCAGGTCCTTTATCCCGTTCACTGAGATTCTGGCAACTATGTCATAATCACCATAAACCTTGTATATCTCCTTAACCTCTGGCCTCTCCTTCAGCCTTCTGTAGACCTCCTCTTCCTGGCCAGGATGGACGACTAAGAGTATAAACACATCCATCACATACCAAACCTCCTTGCCAGCCTTGCAAGTTGCCTCTTATTCATGCTTTTGAAGAACTTCTTCATTTGACGGTACTGATTTAATAACTCCTTAACATCACTTATTGAAGTGCCAGATCCCCTTGCTATTCTTTTTATCCTCGAATAGTTAATTATATCCGGATCCATGAGCTCCTCCTCTGTCATGGAGTCCATGATCACCTTGAACTTCCTCAACCTTTCCTCACCAACCGAGATCACCTCATCGGGAAGGGAATAACCAAGCCCAGGTATCATCCTAAGGATCTGCTTCAAAGGCCCCATTTTCCTCATGGCCTCAAGCTGGGCATACATGTCTTTGAGCGTGAACTTGCCCTTAAGGAACCTCTCAACATCTTCTTCAGTAAATTCGACTTCTTTCTCAAGTTCCTTGAATTTCTCCAAGAGTCCCTGAATATCCCCAAGGCCCAAAAGCCTGGAGACGAACCTCGCTGGATCGAAGGGTTCCAGATCATCTATCTTCTCACCGACACCTATAAATTTTATCGGAGCTCCCGTCGCGGCTACAGCAGAGAGAGCTCCTCCACCTTTTGCTGAACCGTCAAGTTTGGTGACTATTATTGAGCCGATAGGAGTTGCCTCCTTAAACGCCAAGGCCTGGTTATAGGCCTGTTGCCCAATTGTACCGTCAATAACAAGGATTACTTCATGAGGCTTTATAACCTCGCTTATCTGCTTCATCTCATCTATGAGGTACTTCTCCTCCTTATGCCTCCCAGCCGTGTCAACTATTATCAAATCAACTCCTTTACGCTTGAAGTGCTCAACTCCTTCCCTAGCTAATTTTATCGCATCCCTCTCATTTGGATTCCCAAAGACCTCTATGTGGTACGGATCAAGCAACTGCCTTAGCTGATGGTACGCTCCAGGCCTCCACGTATCTGAGCAGACAACACCAACCTTATACCCTCTCTTTTGGAAGTACCTAGCGAGCTTTGC
>QMUI01000186.1 GCA_003660485.1 Thermococci archaeon
ATTGGCCAATTAGCTTCAATGATAAACCCAACTGCAGCCAAGATAGGTTTAGCATTGCTTATCTTTGGATTGGCTGTAGAGGCAGAGCAGTTCCCCCTCAATGCTTGGGCCCCTGATGCATATCAGGAAGCTCCACACCCGGTAACGGCAATGTTTTCAGCTTTTGTGGTTAAAGCCTCTCTCTATGCTATAGGTAGGATAATTTACATCTTAAGTGCTGCCGAAGGGTGGAGTTCAGTTTTAAGACTACTCATAGTTTTGGGAACTCTCACAGTTGTAATTGGTGAAATGAGCGCTTTGAGGCAGAGTAACGTTAAGAGAATGTTTGCATACTCAAGTATAGCGCAGGTTGGTCTTGTTGCAGTAGGTTTGGCATTGGGAACAGTTAACGGTGTAAGTGCAAGCGTCTTCCATATGTTCAACCATGCGATAGTCAAAGCCCTTATGTTCTTGGCAGCAGGTTACGTTGCTATTGAGCTTGGTGGGGTAGAAATGAGCAAATTTGAAGGCCTTGGAAAGGGGATGCCGATAACGGCCTTTGCAATAACAGTTGGTGCTATAAGTATCATAGGGATTCCACTCTTCAATGTCTTCTGGAGCAAGATACAGCTCATCTTAGCTGCCCTAAACGCCGAATATACATGGGTGGTAGCATTAATCTTGGGTGCAAGTCTTATTGAAGCTACCTATTACATAAGACTCATTCATACTATGTGGTTCAAAGGAGAAGGAGAAAAGGTCAAGGAAAACAGTGTTCTAGCATTGATAATGCTTCTGCTGGTTGCATTTATAATAGTCATTGGAATTTACCCGGAACCTTTCTGGAATGTTATGCAAAAAGCTGGAAGCGACATTTTCGACGTTGCCCAATACATTAAGAATGTTCCTCTAATGGGGGTGAGCCCATGAACGAATTGGCTCTAATTGTATTTGCTCCTTTAATAGCTGGGGCTTTGGCGTGGCTTATCGACATTAAGGGAATCAGGGAGATAATTGGTGTTTTGGGTGCCGCAGTGCCACTTGGATATGCTGCACTGCTCTACCAAAAAGTAAACGGAGGCCTTAGCTTCGCCATTAATCTAGGAGTTTTCAAGCTGACTTTTGCATTGAACGCTTTAAATTGGTTCTTCCTAGGAATAGGGGCTTTGGTGGGATTTGCGGCAATTTTGGCATTGGTCTCCACGGGTAGAGATAGCTATGAGTGGTTGTTTGCATTGATGAGTCTCAGCGGTGTACTTGGGGTGTTCCTCGCAAACGACTTAATGACGTTCTTTATCTTCTGGGAGATAATGACCTTTGCAAGCTTCATGATGGTTCTACACTACAATAAAGCCGCATCACTCAAATATTTCCTGCTGAGCGTCTTTGGAGCGTATGCGATGCTGATTGCACTGGGAATGATCTACGCAAAGCTTGGCACCTTTGACTTTGCTCAGATACAGCAGGCAATGTACAAGGAAGCCTATGCAGCCGCCTTTGGAGCCGATACCGTTTTCAGCAAAGGCGAAAGTATCCTCATATACTTGCTCTTCCTCATAGCATTTGGAGTTAAAGCCGGCATGTTTCCACTCCACGTGTGGGCGCCAGATGCCTACTCAGAAACCAACCAGAGCTATGCTGCAATGTTCAGCGGAGTTCTAAGCAAGACGGGAGTTTATGGCTTCATAATGCTATATCTCCTCATGGGGACTCGGCTGGCAATTGAACTTGGAGGTTTTAGGAGCACAACGAAATTCGGCTACATAATAGCATTCCTTGGAGGTTTGACGATAATCGTGGGCGGTCTTTTAGCGGCCCTCCAGGAGGATATAAGGAAGCTCTTCGCTTATTCAAGTATAAGCCAGCTCGGTTACATTTTGGTGGGTATAGGAGTGGGAACGGCTTTAAGCATGCAAGCGGCTTTATTCCACGCTTTAAGCCACGCACTTTTCAAGGGGTTGTTCTTCCTCATAGTTGCCACGATAGTCTACAGGACGGGCAAGACAACCTTCGCGGATATGGGAGGCTTGGCGGAAAAGATGCCCTTCACCTTCGCAATGGCCTTCGTGGCAATCCTCAGCCTAGCGGGAATACCACCATTGGTTGGCTTCGCTAGCAAGTGGGTTCTCTTTGAAGCGGTCATAAGCCAGAACCTCCCAGTACTCGGTGGCATGGTCTTCTTTGGAAGCGCAATAGGTTTCGTTTACTTGATAAGGTTCACATATGCAGTGTGGTTTGGTCAAAGGCCCACTGACTTGGACAACGTTAAGGACGCTCCACTGTCAATGGCGGTAGCAATGGCAATTTTGGCACTTTTCAACGTTATCTTGGGTATAGCTCCTGGGTTAGTAGCTAGGGAGCTCAACAAAATATTCGGAAAGGAGGTTATCGGTGGGAACCTTTACGTCCTTGACCTCGGCTTCGGAAAGTACAACGCTCTCGCGATACTCATCTACCTCATAGCGGGCATCGTAATCGCCGGAATTATCTACTTCATGGGCGCAAAGGCTAGAAGAGTGCCCGTCACAGACACCTACCAATCTGCTAACCCGGTTACAATGGACTACAATCTCACTATAAGGAGGAACTTCTTCCTTCCACTTAAAGAAACCCTTGCCTTCTGGCTCAGAATAAGCTTCGACAAGCTCTATCACGACATAGGGGCCTGGATTGAGGACCTAGCAGAAGTTTTGAGGAACTACATCTATAATGGGAGCGTCCAGAGCTACGCGTGGTATCTGGCAATAATCTTACTAATCCTTGCATTATGGGGGGTGTGAAGAATGATTGAGACTGCCTTGAAGGCTTTCCTAATTTTAATTTATGCGACCTTCGTGGGATTCATGTTCATGGGGATAATTAGAATAGTTACGGCAAGGATTCACAGGAGAGTTGGACCTCCGATTTACCAGCCCATCCTTGATACCATAAAGCTTTTCTCAAAGAAGAGCAACATAACCCACGGTTTAATTTACGACTTTGGTGTAATCTACGCCTTAGGAGCAACGATACTAGCCCTGATGTTCATTCCGCTCGGCAGCATGGGAATCCTTAGAGCCTATGGTGACCTAATCCTTATCACCTTCCTCCTTGAGATACCAATGCTTGGTATAATGTTTGCCGCAATGAGCTCTGGAAACCCCTACGCGGGCATAGGTGCCCAGAGAGCCTTGTTGACGCTCTTGGCAATTCAAGTACCACTCGGATTTGCCATAGTTGCTTTGGCTGAATTTTATGGGACATTTAGCACCTACGAGATAGTCATGGCACAGCAGACGATG
>QMUI01000187.1 GCA_003660485.1 Thermococci archaeon
ACATTAGATCAGTGATCTAATGACCACCATCCCTTCATTTCCCCAGAGTACATCTGTTCTCAGGAGAATGCCAATGAACTCGGCGATAGCCACTAAAATAAATGAAGCCACGAGAGCGTTGAAGCTCAGAATGAAGTATCTGCTCCCGAGGTTCTTTTTCGTGTTCTTCCCTATTGAGAGAAGTAGCGCAACTATTCCAAGGGAGAGCAGTAGGACTATTAGATCCTAATGAAATACCCACAGGGAGCGTATCATTGCCATGTTTGTAAAATTGGCCTTCCAAATTTTTAACGATTTCGAGGGTTTTTTAAAGAGTTGGAGGATTTGTCCATGGTGATGGTAGTGGCTTGGAAGGAAAAACTTGGGCTTGTTCACATCTACACCGGGAACGGGAAGGGGAAGACGACAGCGGCCTTCGGTCTGGCCGTCAGGATGCTCGGCTCAGGCGGAAGGGTGATAATCATCCAGTTCATGAAAGCGGGAGGAGTGTACGGCGAGCAGAAGAAGATAGCGGAGTGCGGTGCGGTCATAGAGTCCTTTGGCCTGCCGAAGTTCGTTCACGGCAAACCGACGGAGGAGGACATCGAAGCGGCTAGAAAAGCTTTGGCGAGGGCAAAGGAAGTCGTCTCAAGCGGCGAGTGGGATCTGGTAATCCTCGATGAAATTTGCGTTGCCCTCGGCTTCAAGATGCTCGATGTTGAAGACGTCAAAGAGCTCATCAGGAACAAGGCACCAAACACAGAGCTCGTCCTCACGGGCAGATACTGCCCGGAGGAGCTCTTCGAGCTGGCCGACTACGTTACGGAGATGAGGGAGGTAAAGCACCCCTACCAGAGGGGTATCCTCGCGAGGAAGGGAGTTGAATATTGAAATTTCATGGGGGGAAATCTCAAAAGGGATTGAAAAGAGGCCAAAATATCAAAGAATGACGGCAACGATTATGGAGTTGACGTTCGTCCTTGTTGGCCCTGTTACCAGCAGGGCCTTTGCCTTCTTTAGGGCCTCGTAGGCGTTGTGCCCCCTGAGGAACTCCTCCACATCGATGCCTTCCTCACCAAGGACTTCCAGAGTGTGGCTGTCAACGAGGCCTCCTGCCGCATCGGTTGGGCCGTCCGTTCCATCAGTGTCCATTGCCAGAACGGCAACTCCCCTAAGACCAGCTATTTTCCTGGTAATGCTTAAAGCAAACTCCTGATTCGGTCCCCCGAGGCCCGCTTCCCCTTCTATCGTTACAGTCGTTTCTCCGCCGGCTATTAGAACACAGGGCCTCTCAAAGGGCCTGCCGCGATTGTAGATCTCCTCGATTATCGAGCCCAGAGTGATGGCGGCTTCTCTGGCTTCACCCTCTAGAGTCGTTGTTAAAATGTGCCCCCTGAGTCCAAGCTCTTCTGCCTTCCTCCCCGCGGCCTCGCAGGCCAGAGAATTGCTCGCTATGAGGAAGTTGTGGACGTTGGGAAGGTCTTCTTTGAGCGTTTCCTCGACTTTTCCCTCAAGGCCAAGCTCTATGTGTCTCCTTACACTCTCTGGGAGCTTATCCCAGATGTTGTAGAGCTTCAGTATTTTATACGCATCCCGGAACGTCGTGGGGTCTTTTACAGTTGGGCCTGAGGCTATGGCTTCGAGGGGGTCACCAACAACGTCTGACAGAATCAGGCTTATTAGGGTCCCCTTAACAAGCTTTGCCAGCTTTCCACCCTTGACCTTCGAGATGTGCTTTCTCACGGTGTTGATCTCGTAAATCTTGGCTCCGCTCTTCAGGAGGAGCTCGTTTGTCCTCATTTTATCTTCAAAGCTTACCCCGTCTTCGGGGAGCATGAAGAGGGCGCTTCCTCCACCAGAGATGAGAACCAGGAGTATGTCTTCTTCGCTGACTTTCTTTGCGAGTTCGACTCCAAGCTGTGCCCCCCTCATTGAGTTCTCGTCCGGGATTGGATGCCCTGCCTCGATAACTTTGATCCTTTTCAGTGGCAATGAATAGCCGTATTTTGTGACCGCTATGCCTTCGGCAATCTTCTCGGCCAGAATTTCCTCGACGGCTTTAGCCATTGAACATGCGGCTTTTCCAAAGGCCAAAACGTAGATCTTCCCTTTTATCTGGAATTCGTTCCCTTTAACAACGAGCTTGTTGCCCTCAACTTTCAGAAATCTCTTGGTGGCATCATATGGATCAGCACTTCTTATTGCTTCGTCCATGAGGGTTAGGGCTATCTCTTTAGCTTTAACGTCCCCATAGCTTAGAAGTTCGTCCCTATTGGTCTTCATGTTCATCACCACACGGAATTTTGAAAAAAAGAAGAAAAGGCTTTGGGCTCAGAGCAAAATAGCGCCCATTATCAGGATTACTACTGCTGCTACGATACCCTCGACGAATGTTGCCACGGTCTGAAGCTTGTATCCCTGAGTAACGTCCATGTTTGAGAACTGTGTGACAACCCAGAAGTAGCTGTCGTTCGCGTGGCTTACGACCATCGAGCCTGCGCCAATCGCAAGGACTGTCAACGCCTTTCCGTAGGATGAAGCGAGTCCCAGGGAATCCAGCATGGGGGCCAGCAGTGCAGAGGTAGTTATAATGGCAACCGTTGAAGAGCCCTGAGCGGTTTTCAGGAGCGCGGCTATTATGAACGGGAGCAGCAGGCCGAGGTGGTATGATGAGAGTGTTGTTCCTATGTAGTCCCCGATTCCAGTCTGTCTGAGAACGTATCCAAATGAGCCTCCTGCACCCGTTATCAGGATGATAATGGCTGCATTCTTCAGTCCTTCCCCAACCCATCCGGATGGTCCATAAACGTGCTCATCGAGCTTGTCAACGAGCTTGAACGAGAGCAGGACTCCGATGAGGAGGGCGGTTATTGGGTGTCCGATGAAGTCGAAGAACTCCTTCGCTGTGCCTGTACCAAACGGGTGGGATGGAAAGTCCGCTATTGACTTCAGCACTATCAGAATTATCGGGACTATCAAAGGAGCGAAGGCCCATTTTGCAGGTGGGAGCTTTCCGTATTTCTTGATTAAGTCCTCATAGGATTCTTCTATATCCGGCTCAATGTGTATCTTACTGCTGACTTTAAGGGCGTAGCACAGACCTGCGAGAGCGGCGGGAATCGATGCTATAATTCCCAGCAGGATGACCAGTCCGAGGTCTGCATCCAGATTGGCAGCGGCGGCAATTGGTCCCGGTGTCGGGGGGACAAGTGTGTGGGTTGCATAGAGTCCGGTACTTAACGCGACTGCAGTTACGGCCATTGATA
>QMUI01000188.1 GCA_003660485.1 Thermococci archaeon
CCCCAAGGTTTTTAAACTATTTAAATTTTCATGCATCGGGCTAAGGGGGAACCCGATGAATCCCGCTGATGAAAGTGGAGGTGGGAGGAAATGGCGACGTTCAAGCTTGTAATTTCCGATCCAAAGAGCGGGATAGCAAAGCAGATTGAAATCACTGGAGATGCTGCAGAGAAGCTCATAGGAAAGAAGATAGGAGACCAAATACCAGTTAAAGAGCTTGGAATAGACCTAAACGCAGTATTTGGCAAGGAGTTTCCAGAAGATGTAAAAATGGAAATTAGGGGAGGAACTGACAAAGACGGCTTCCCAATGAGACCAGACGTACATGGGCCAAGGAGAGTCAGGATACTCCTTTCAAAGGGACCGGGATTTAGACCAAGGGAGAAGGGTGAGAGGAGGAAGAAGACGGTAAGAGGTAACACAATAAGCCCCGAAATAGTTCAGGTTAACGTTAAGTTAGTATATTAAAGTTTTTAATATCCTACTTCTTATCATTCTTTGCGCGGCTCAGGCCGGCTGAAGCCGAAGCGATGGGGCCGCGCTGGATCAGGCTACATCGGGGTGTTGCTTTTGATATCACTAACGATCTTAATTTTAATTTTAGCTCCAGTATTGCTAATTACGATCATCTGGGATTCAAAAGAAAGTCAGTATCTGATTATAGCATCCCTTTTATATGTGCTTCTTCTTCCACAGAAGTATTTTCCCATGATAATTTTAATACCGGCGGTATTTACATTAGCACCAAAATTTGCTAGAGAAATGGGGTTTTTGATCCTTGGCCTATTCCTAATGGATCCTCAGGTAAGAGAAGGACTCACACCAATTAACATCTTAATCCTTTCAGCGTTTAGCCTGGTATTGGCCCTGAGGATATCACCTCTTCCCTCTGGAAAATTTGCAAGAGCGCTTTATACTGGAATTCTGGGTATTCTATCTGGACTCCTTGGAATATTCATTCCTCCACTCCCTCTACTCTCAATAGCGCACATGATTGTATTTCCGCTAACTCCTCTGAGTTATGCGTATGCCTTTATAACTGTATTAACGTCCGTGGTACTCCATGAACTTGGACTCTATTCTTTTCCAGATCCAACGCTTCCAAGCCCCAAGATCTTAACAGCAATTGCTGTCCCCATAGTTATAATTATTTATTCAATTTACGTTGAGAAAGGGAACATATTAAGAAAAAGACAGACACTTACATTATTGGTATTCTCCCTATTTATGGCTCCCTTTATCCCCTATGCAACGCAAGCGTTTGTTCTGCTTTTGGCGGCTACCAGTGTTAGGTTAGTCATCTCTCTCCCTCATCCCGAGGAAACTTTATAGCTCCTATCTTGGCTGGCTTTATATATGGTCCTATTTCCTTTATAATTCCTGGAGCGTGGGTTCCTTTTTTTAAGATCAGCATAGTTTCCATAAGTCCAAGTTCTTCTATCCTTCTAACGTCTCTGCTATGGCCGGTTTCCACCAGCGCCCTCTCAACATTCTCACTAATCGTTCCAACGATGAATAACTTATCGTACTTATCACTTGTCCATCCTTTTATCTTTTTGATCCACCTCTCCGTGAAGTATGCTTCAATTTCCTGGGCTAGTCTTTCAACTTTTTCTATTCTAATTTCTACTGGGAGATAGTCTACCCATCCAAACTCCCTTATCATTTGTCTTACAGGCTTTTCCCCAAATGTCCGCTTGAGCCAGTATAAGGGGACTAGAGCATCTTTGGGTCTTGGTTTTAATATTCCTATGTCAACATAAATGCCATATCCAACTTTACCAAGATCTATTAACCGACCAAAAAAGACATCCCCTTCATTTATATTCGACAGTGAATAAGGAATTTCACCCCATTCCTCTCTAATAAGGTTCATCGATATCTCCTCATCCTCCCCTTCAAGGGTTATCTTAACCCACTGCCTTGTAGTTATGGAAATTTTCCAGTTAACATCTAAATCTCCAATTAACGATTTTAACCTTTTATTTAACTTATTAAACCCGCTCCTGTCCCCATATATCTTTTGGGGAATTATGACTTCCATGACCCTTCACTTTTTCCTGCTTTTTTTAGTTTTAGATTTTGGAGGTTTTCTGAGGCCTAACTCGATTTCCAGTTCCTCAATTCTCTTTTTGAGTTCTTCTATTATTGCTGAATTATCGTATTCATGAAGTATCTCCCCGCATATTGGACACGTAAACCCATACTCAAAAGCTTCATCAAACGTTAACTTTGGATGTCCTGGGGTGCCGCAATGATAGTACACTTCATTAGTCTCTTCTTGTAACATTTTCTTTAGTTTTTCAAGTTCCTGCATTTTCCTAGCCCTAATTATTTCGGGCAATCTTTTAGTTTCTATGTGCCAATAATAGTAGTACCATCCCGTTTCATCATCTCTTATTCTCTTAAAATCCGCCAACTTAGCATCGTAAAGTGCATAAAGAATCTTCCTGACTGTATTAACCCTAATCCCAGTAATTTCAGCAAGCTCTTCATCAGTAGCTTCTCCTTTCTTTTCGAGAGCTTTTATAACCTCAACAGCTTCTTCCCCTCCGATATCTCTTGCTATTTCAAGAAGGGCCTTGCTCCTTCTGGCCATCCCCTTGACCTCCCAATTTTAACCACTTCTCCCAATGAATTAATATGGACATAACCCTATATATACTTTAAGGAAGATATTCAAGAAGGGTGGGGAAAGATCATTTCGTCAAATACTCATCGACAAGCTCTTTAGCGGAGGGTTTATATATCTCAAGAACTTCAATATCCTCTATTACATTTCCCTCTCTTAGCTTAAGCTTGACTTTTCCACCATAAACCTGCAAATCGAGAAGACCATAGACAACATCCTCTGCCTCTATTGGGCTCTTAAACTTCATAATGTACTCTCCATCTTCAGTGATAAGCTTTACCCACCACTCATTCTTTCTCTTAAACGGTCTGGTAACTTTTGGCTTGAACTTCTCGATGATTACTTCCAACTATGTCACCCCCACCTCTCTGAAGTTGCTGGCCCCTCAGGGATTTATCAACATAGCTCTCCACAAAAAAGCTTATAAAACTTCTGGCGAGTTACTCATCGGGTGGGCCGGTAGCTCAGCCTGGTTAGAGCACCGGGCTTTTAACCCGGTGGTCGCGGGTTCAAATCCCGCCCGGCCCGCCAAAGTCATTCTAACTTCTTTTGTCTTTTGGAAGCAAATTTTCATGTAAAAGCCTCATTATAATGGCCTCCTCAATA
>QMUI01000189.1 GCA_003660485.1 Thermococci archaeon
CTCCTCGAACTCTACAAGGAGCTGACTTCAACATATCCAATAGTCTCAATTGAAGATCCATTTCACGAGGAGGACTGGGAAGGTTTCGTCATGATAACCAAGTAGCTCGGAAAGAAGGTGCAGATAGTAGGTGACGATCTCTTCGTTACAAATCCAAAGAGGCTCGTCAAGGGAATCCAGATGGGTGCAGCTAACGCACTTCTGCTGAAGGTCAACCAGATAGGAACCCTAAGCGAGGCCATTGATGCAGCCTACACTGCATTCAGGGCAGGCTACGGGGTTGTAGTTTCTCACAGATCTGGAGAGACTGAGGATTCAACGATAGCTGATCTCGCAGTTGCCCTAAACGCGGGTCAGATCAAGACCGGAGCTCCTGCAAGGAGTGATAGGAACGCGAAGTACAATCAGCTCATAAGAATCGAAGAGGAGCTCGAGGGAGTCGCAATCTATGCCGGGAAGAAGTTCAGAAAGGTTTTCTTCTGAATGTTTTTAAACCCTCTTTTCTTTTCAACTTCCATGCTTCCAAAGGCAGAAACCTTCATCGAGAAGTTCAGGCTTGAATCAAGCTTGAGGGCTCTTGAGAGGGTGAAAGATGAGTTACCCCAGGAAGCCTATCTCCGGCTAAAGCACCTTGCCGAGTCCAGGCTTTATGGAAAAGACTTCTCGCGGGAACCTTTGAAATTTAGGATTGCCGTTGCCTACTCTGGAGGAAGTGACAGCTCAGCAACCGTTAAGATACTCAGCTGGGCGGGATTTAGTGTAGTTCCAATTACGGCAAAGCTACCTCAGATGGGGGAGAAGACCCTTGAAAGGATACAGTCTCAGGGAGCAGTTCTAGTGGAAGTCCCAGGATACATGGAAGAAATGAGAAGGCTCATGGAGAAGAGGGCTCCAATCTGCGGCAGATGCCACTCAATGGTCATGAGCGCTGTTGAACGGAAAGCTAGAGAGCTGGGCATAAAAGTTGTCGCAAGTGGAGACATGCTGAGCGTTGGTAGCGGCTCCATCTATAAAAAAGATGGCATGATCGTGCTTAATCTGCCGGCTTTTTTGGCACTAAACAAGGCACAACTCTTGGAGATCCTTGGTTGGAAGGAGTACGAGCTCAAGTTTGGTTGCCCCCTATGGAGGGAAGCCGTGAAGAGGGCTCCGATAATGAAGAGGTTTGCAATCCAGAGAATACTGAGGGAGTTGAGAGCAGGTGTTTTGACTGAGGAAATGGCAAAAGAACTTATAATGGACGTTCTTAGGGCTTAAACGAACCTTGCAGGTCTTAATGTTTTCACGCTGATTTCCTTCCTAATCGTGACCCTGAAGCCCTCCTTGGCAACGTACGTTTTAATCCCCGTGATGTTCTGAATGAACTCGGCCTCCTTATAGGGGCCCGCGAAGTGCATTTTCATCCCTGCGTGAGTCATTATCAACACTTCAGGTTTTTCCTTCATGGCCTTCAGCATGTAAATTATATCCTCAGTGCATAGGTGATAGGGGATTCTCATGTCCCTGGGCCTCGTAACTGAGGCTATTAAAACCCTGGCCCCTTCGTGCCACTCGACGAGCTCGTCGAAGTACTGGGTGTCTGGAATGTAAGATATATCCCCGTAAGCCGTCTTCAAGCGAAATCCTATCGTCGTCGGATCGCTGTGTATGGAGGGGGTAATTATCATTTCCTCCTGCCCTATCTTGAACCTGTCCCCAGGATTTGGGGTGTGAACCTCCTCGAGGGCGTCGAGGTGATACTTGCTTAATGCGGGAGTGTGGTTCTCATCCCCATGAACAACGCTTCTTGAGCCAATTAAAATCCCCCTCTTCTTGGTAACTCCATAAGTCATTCCCTCAACTAAAACCTCAGCATCGTTGCAGTGATCGGTGTGCCTGTGGGAGATGAAGAGAACGTCGATCTTCCTGGGATCTATCTTGTACCTCCACATCCTAACTAACGCTCCAGGCCCAGGATCAACGTAAATATTCTTACTCGCCCTTATAAAGAAACCCCCGGTAGCCCTTGCCTGTGTTATCGTGACGAATCTTCCACCACCGCCGCCAAGAAAGGTTATCTCTATCATCTCACACCTCCCCCATACCATCACCTAATCAATTTTTAAGCGTTCTTAAAGGCTTAAATACGTGAATTTAGCGTAAGTTATTGAGGGATTAGGTATGATACTTGACGCTGACTATATCACCGAGGATGGAAAACCAATTATAAGAATTTTCAAGAAAGAGAACGGCGAGTTTAAGGTTGAATATGACAGGAACTTTAGGCCCTACATCTACGCCCTCCTTAGGGATGACTCCCAAATCGATGATGTGAAGAAGATAACCGCCGAGAGGCATGGGAAGATAGTGAGAATTATAGATGCCGAAAAGGTAAGGAAGAAGTTCCTGGGGAGGCCAATTGAAGTATGGAAGCTGTACTTTGAACACCCCCAGGATGTTCCCGCAATAAGGGATAAGATAAGGGAGCATCCCGCAGTTGTTGACATCTTTGAGTACGACATTCCGTTCGCGAAGAGGTACCTAATAGACAAAGGCCTAATCCCAATGAAAGGCGATGAAGAGCTCAAGTTGCTCGCATTTGACATAGAAACCCTCTATCACGAGGGGGAGGAGTTCGCGAAGGGGCCCATTATAATGATAAGCTATGCGGACGAGGAAGGAGCCAAAGTCATAACGTGGAAGAAGATAAATTTGCCGTACGTCGAGGTAGTTTCCAGCGAGAGGGAGATGATAAAGAGGTTTCTCAAGGTGATAAGGGAGAAGGATCCCGATGTTATAATAACCTATAACGGCGATTCTTTCGACCTCCCCTACCTAGTCAAGAGGGCCGAAAAGCTCGGGATAAAGCTACCCCTGGGGAGGGACGGCAGTGAGCCAAAGATGCAGAGGCTTGGGGACATGACAGCGGTGGAGATAAAGGGGAGGATACACTTCGACCTCTACCACGTGATCAGGAGAACGATAAACCTGCCAACGTACACCCTCGAGGCAGTTTATGAGGCAATATTCGGAAAGCCCAAGGAGAAAGTTTACGCTCATGAGATAGCGGAGGCTTGGGAGACGGGGAAGGGACTGGAGAGGGTTGCAAAATACTCAATGGAGGATGCGAAGGTAACATACGAACTCGGTAGGGAGCTCTTCCCAATGGAGGCTCAGCTTTCGAGGCTAGTTGGCCAGCCCCTGTGGGACGTTTCCAGGTCTTCAACCGGCAACTTGGTGGAGTGGTACCTCCTCAGGA
>QMUI01000190.1 GCA_003660485.1 Thermococci archaeon
AGATAATAGTCCAAGAGGAAGCTTCTGCAGTCGCATCCCTTATCTTGAACCCCCAACCTGGGGAAATTGTTGTGGACTTAGCCGCAGCTCCAGGAGGAAAAACGACTCATATGGCAGAGTTAATGCAGAACAAGGGTAAGATTTACGCTTTTGACATAGACAAGGCTAGAATGAAGAGGCTCAAAGACTTCGTTAATAGGATGGGCATTAAGATCGTTAAGCCAATAATAAAGGACGCAAGAAAAGCCCCTGAAATTTTAGGAGAAGAAGTAGCCGATAAGGTTTTGCTAGATGCACCCTGCACTTCCTCTGGTACCATAGGTAAAAATCCAGAGTTAAGGTGGAGGCTCAGGGAAAGCAAGATAGAGGAGATGGCAAAGTTGCAGAGAGAACTCTTGGAAAGCGCGGCAAAGCTGGTGAAGCCTGGAGGGAGAATTCTTTACACAACATGTAGTATATTCTTAGAGGAAAACGAGGAAAACGTTAAATGGTTCCTAAATACCCATCAAGAATTTAGGCTGATAAAGCTTGAAGGTCCCTATGATCCAGGCTTCTCAGAAGGAACAATGAGGGCATGGCCCCATCGACACGATACAATAGGATTCTTCTATGCACTGTTTGAAAAGGTGACATGATATCCTCCATATTTTAGATCTCCCTCCAAATAAGTGGAGATTTTCTTCCCAACTAGCAATTTTACATTTAGAAAAACGTTAAAAAGTTTTACAACTCAGTAAAAGTGGTGTTCAACGATGCTTGAGATATTGTCATTTATGTTCTTTACAGGTGGAGGGCTAGTAATGCTCTTCATAGCAGCGTTCGCAGTTACCTGGCCCCAAAGAATAGCAGCGCTGTTAGGAGCGATTGGCTATGGAATCCTGGGTTTTTTGACCGTAGAAAGCATGTCAGTTGACGTAAAGAAGAAGAAAGGGGCTGACAAAAATGTTATCTTGGGGATAACATTGATCTCGTTTGCCCTTAGTTATTACGCTTTAGTCTCATACATAAAGAGCTATTTCGCTCCACTGCTCTTAGTTGGCCCTGGCCTCTTATTGGGATTCTGGATATTCTTCAAGGGGAAGTGAGCCTTAAGAGCCACGGATTTCCCACAAAAACCCTTTTCAATTTTTTCTTTGCAATTCTCACGAGCTTTTCCATCTGCTCATAGCTCGTCGTTGGAACGTCGTTCATTAAATGTTCTGGGTGGAATGCCAAGAGGACATATGGAATATTTCTGTCTATCGAGGCTATATAATCAACTATTCCCCCCACCTCAACCTCGTCAACGTAGTGCGGGACAACCAAAGTGCTCACGACCAGCTCCGCATCCTCCTCTTTGACTATCCTAATGTTTTCCTTTATCCTCTCCACGGCCTTCTCTCCATTAACACCCGTTAAAGCTTCATAAACCTCTGGAGTATAGGCTTTCCAGTCTATCTTAACTATTCCTCCGCTTTCCCTGCTTACCCTGGCCATTTCTCTCATGATTCCTGGGTTCTCTAGGCCATTAGTTTCCCAGCAGATCCTTATCTTCTTCCTTTTCAGTATCTTCCTAGAGAACCTTATAGCGAAAGGTGAGTAGGGAGCTGGATCGCCACCGAAGAAGCACACGCAGGTTACTCTCCTATCCAAGGCAACACTAACTAGTTCGTCTATGGAAACCACCGACCCGTGAGAGGTTTTGTGCTCTACATTTTGACAGAAGAGGCAGTCAAGGTTGCAGGCGTAGAAGAACACCGCAAGGTTGTAGAACCCAATATGATCCTTTTCTGGACATACGGGCTCTGCAACACAGTTGGTTGGGTGGGGATCTAGGTAGTAGAAGAGCTCCGCCTTATCAAAGCCGTATTTGGGCCTTAGACCGTTGGAGTTAATCCACACTCCGCAGTACCCTACATCTTTAACCTCACATTCATTTACACAGAGGGTGCACTTAACTCCCCCTTTGGGCGGTTCTATAGGAAGGCCTATCCTTTCCCTAAACTCTTTGTGGGACTTTAGGGAGAACTCAAGGTGGCCCCTTCTCAAGCAGTCAACGCACACTCCAATACTCTCGCTTATCTCTTCACTCTCCTTTCCACAGATTCTACACTTGGTCACGAAGTTAAATTATTCTGAATGAGGAATTAACGTTTCCTGTAACAGTTGTCATAGCGTCCAAATGATCATCGAAATATTAAATAGTAGCAAAACCTACTCTAATTAGGTGATCCTATGGAGGAGTTCATAGTCGAGAAGATGAAGGAGAACAAGATCCCAGGAATAAGTTACGGGGTAATAGATGGAGAGAAAGTTGAGATGAGAGGAATCGGCTTTAGGAACGTTGAGAAGGCCCTTCCCGCAACGGAGAGGACACTCTATGGAATAGCCTCGGTAACTAAAAGCTTCACTGCCCTAGCTGTAATGAAGTTAGTTGAGGAGGGAAAGCTCGATTTAAACGCTGAAGTTGGCAATATCCTGGGGATAGAACTCAAGCCCTTCGGAGAGCCCGTCAGGGTTCATCATCTTCTCACCCACTCCTCTGGAATTCCATCCCTGGGATATGCTGAAGCTTTCATTGATGGTTTCTTTGGCTCTAAGGAGAGCTGGTTGCCAGTAGCTAAGCCCCAGGATTTAGTGCCCTTTATAAAGGACATGGAAAGCTGGGCCGTTGCAAGGCCAGGAGAAAGGTTCTTCTACTCAAACACCGGCTACGTCCTCTTGGGTCTCATCATCGAGAAAGTCTCTGGGGTTAGATACGAGGACTTTGTAAGGGAGAAAATCCTAGAACCGCTAAAGATGGAAAGGACAGATTTTAGGCCAAAGGACGAGGACTTCGCTACTGGCTACATCCTTCAGGAGGGAAAGCTAGTTCCAAAACCCTTCCCGTACGGGATAACCTCTGATGGCGGATTGATCAGTTGCGTGGAGGATCTCGTGAAATATTTGAGGATGTACATCACCCTCGAAGGACCCGTCAGTGAGGAGTACCTCAAGTTAATGGAGAAGGAGTATATAGAAGTGCCCTGGCAGATGTTCGGAGGGGAAGCTTATGGTTACGGCCTCGTAATCTACCCAAGGTTCTACGGCAAAAGGCTAGTGGGTCACAGCGGTTCCCTAGGTTCTTACACGAGCTTCATCGGGTACATTAGGGATGAGGAGCTTGGAGTAGTCGTGCTAGAGAACGCTTCAGGCTACGCTCCCTCCCTGATAGGGATGTACATCTTAGCCGAGAAACTGGGAGAGGATC
>QMUI01000191.1 GCA_003660485.1 Thermococci archaeon
CAATAAGTGAGGAAGAGGCGAACATTAAGCCACTGAGGATTAGGAACAAGAGGATGGTCAAGGGGGCTAAGGTACAGCTGAACTTCCACGACGGAACAAACCACTTAATTCCACTTAGCGAGAAGGACAATTACTTCACGTCATACACTGTTCTCATGAAGGTTCCGGAGAGGGAAATCGTTGAAGTCCTTCCATTCGAAAAGGGTGCTTACGTCTTCGTTACCCAGGGTAAGAACGTTGCAAGGAAGGGTAGGATAGTTGATATAAAGAGGTTCCCAATGGGTTGGCCAGACGTAGTCACGATTGAAGATGAAGAGGGAGAGCTCTTCGACACCCTGAAGGAGTATGCATTCGTCGTTGGCAAGGACAAGCCGAAGATTTCTCTCCCGTGAGGTGGTATAAATGGCAATCACTATTCCAAACAGGGAAGAGATACTTGCCGACTGGGAAGCTCACCCGATGAGAAGGCCAAGGATTGCGAAGGTCACAATTAACATAGGCGTTGGAGAGAGCGGTGAAAGGCTTACAAAGGCCGAAAAAATGCTCGAGCAACTGGTTGGTCAGAAGCCAATAAGGAGGAAGGCTAAGAAGACTAACAGGGACTTCGGAATTAGAAGGGGAGAACCGATAGCCGTTAAAGTAACCCTGAGGGGACCAAAGGCCTATGAGATGCTTAAGAGGCTTCTTGCGGCCGTTGACAACAAGCTTAAAGCTTCAAGCTTTGATGAGCACGGCAACGTCTGCTTTGGTATTGAGGAGCACATCAACATCCCTGGGGTTGAATACGATCCAGAGATCGGTATCTTTGGTATGGATGTTTGTGTAACCCTTGAGAGGCCCGGATTTAGGGTTGCAAGGAGGAAGAGAAAGAGGGCCAAGATACCCACAAGGCACAAGCTTACTAAGGAAGAGGGTATGGTTTACATGATGGAAGAGTTCGGAGTTGAGATTGTGGAGGGATGATGCATGGCGAAGGCTGACTATAATAAGAGGAAGCCGAGGAAATTTGGAAAGGGAGCGAGAAGATGTATTAGGTGCGGTCAATATGGGCCGATAATTAGGATTCATGGCCTAATGCTCTGCAGGCACTGCTTTAGAGAGGTAGCTCCAAAGCTTGGCTTCAGGAAGTATGAGTGAGGTGAGAAAAGATGACGCTACTTGACCCCTTAGCAAACGCCCTCTCCCACATAACCAACAGCGAGAGGGTCGGAAAGAGGGAGGTCTACATAAAGCCGGCCTCAAAGCTCATCGGTGAGGTACTTAGGGTCATGCAGAAGTACGGTTACATCGGCGAGTTCGAGTTCATCGACGATGGAAGGGCTGGAGTTTACAGGGTTCAGCTCCTTGGCAGGATAAACAAGGCTGGTGCAATAAAGCCAAGGTTCCCGGTGAAAGTTTCAGAGTTCGAGAAGTGGGAGAAGAGATTCCTCCCGGCATTCGAGTTTGGAATACTAATCGTCTCTACATCCCAGGGAGTTATGAGTCATAAGGAGGCTATAGAGAAGGGAATTGGCGGGAGATTGATAGCTTACGTCTACTGAGGTGAGAGGAATGCCAGTCGATGCGTGGGTTAGGGAAGAGATTGAAATACCAAAGGGTGTTGAGGTCACGGTTCAAGATAACGTTGTAAAGGTTAAAGGACCCAAGGGAGAACTTGAGAGGAAGTTCTTCTGGCCAGGGGTGCAGATATTCACCGAGGACGGTAAGGTGGTAATCTACAAGGACTTCCCAAGGAGAAAGGACATAGCTATAGTAAGGACGTTCAAGGCCCACATAAACAATATGATCAAGGGTGTCACCGAGGGTTTCACGTACAAGCTTAAGGTAGTTTACAGCCACTTCCCGATTACCGTCAAGGTTCAGGGTGACGAAGTTATAATCGAGAACTTCCTCGGTGAAAAGGCCCCCAGGAAGGCTAAGATACTTCCTGGTGTTACTGTCAAGGTTAAGGGTCAGGAGATCATCGTTGAAGGTATTGACAAAGAAGCAGTTGGTCAGACTGCAGCAAACATTGAACAGGCGACTAGAATTACCAAGTGGGATAGGAGAGTATTCCAGGACGGTATATACATCGTTGAGAAGGCTGGAAAGCCCATAACATTCTGAGGTGAGATAAATGGACGAGAAGGAGTTTAAGAGGCTCCTCCGTGTGAGGGCAAGGCTCAAGAGAAAGAAGCCCAAGTTCCTCAGGCAGGAGTGGTGGAGGTATCCCAAGTTCAAGAATGATCCCAAGTGGAGGAGGCCTAAGGGTATAGATAGCAAGATGAGGCTCAAGCTCAAGGGCAAGCCAAGATCACCAAGCATTGGATGGAGCTCTCCAAGGCTGGTTAGGGGACTGCACCCAAGTGGCTACGAGGAAGTCCTTGTTCACAATGTTAAGGAGCTCGAAAAGCTTGATCCAAAGAGGCAAGCTGCAAGGATAGCTCACACCGTTGGAAGGAAGAAGAGGATTGAGATCCTTAAGAGGGCCGAGGAACTCGGAATTAAGGTGCTAAATCCAAGATTGTGAGGTGGTAACATGAACACCCTCAAGATGCAGAGGAGAATTGCGGCTGAGCTGTTGAAATGTGGCGAGAACAGGATATGGATTGATCCCGAGAGAGTTGATGATGTTGCCTCGGCTATAACTAGGGAGGACATAAGGAGGCTCATTAAGGAGGGCGTGATTAAGAAGAAGCCCGTTAAGGGTCAGAGCAGGTACAGGGCAAGGATAAGGCACGAGCAGAAGAAGAAAGGAAGGCACAGGGGTCCAGGAAGCAGGAAGGGTAAGAAGACCGCAAGGATGGGCAAAAAGGAGCTCTGGATCAAGACTATAAGGGCCCTCAGAAAGGAACTCAGGAAGCTTAAGGAGCAGAAGAAGATAGACAGGAAGACCTACAGGATGCTCTACATAAGAGCTAAGGGTGGACAGTTCAAGAGCAAGCACCAGTTGTATCTCTTCCTTGAGGAGCACGGTCTTTTGAAGAAGTGAGGTGAGAGAAATGGCTCACGGTCCTAGGTATAGGGTCCCATTCAGGAGGAGGAGAGAGGGGAAGACGAACTACAGGAAGAGGCTCAAGCTACTTAAATCTGGAAAGCCAAGGCTCGTCGTTAGGAAGAGTCTCAACCATCACATAGCCCAGATAATAGTTTACGACCCCAAGGGAGACAGAACATTGGTTTCAGCTCACACCAGGGAACTAATAAGGGACTTCGGCTGGAAGGGTCACTG
>QMUI01000192.1 GCA_003660485.1 Thermococci archaeon
TAAGTTATATTGCAAAACAAAGTTAATTTATCCAAATTGTAATTTTAATTGCTAGCATCTCTTTTATACTCCTTGATATCTTGATGATAATCTATGATGAAGTCTGTTGAGAGTAGCGAGGTGCTCTCAAAAGTTTACCCTCAAGTATGTCTCGGAATGGTTTAGATTCATCGTCAAGAATTCTCTGTACCCTTCGTGTACTGACTGCCCAGTTGTTGAGGCGCGTGATTATGCAAGAGGATCAAAAATGGACTGCTGGGGTAATGTACCAAGCTGTGGAGAGTGTTGGTGGGCGAGAAAAATAATTCTGTGCCCAATTCCCATGGAAGGGTATGGAAAGTTCTAGTGACATGCTTTTTTATTCACTAAAAACCCGCAAAATTTTCGAAACTCTCTGAATGAACTACCTAGTTCATTGAATTTTAGTTTGATATTGTTCAATATAAAACTTTAATATTGTACTCTCAAGCTCTAGGGAATTTTGCATAATTTTCGGTATTTGATATTTTATGGCTAACAAAGGCTTTTATTCAAGCTTTTCCAACTAATTTTGGTGGTGTTTCATGCCTAAAAGAGTCGTTATAGCTCTTGGCGGTAACGCCCTTCAGCAGAGAGGACAAAAGGGGGCTTATGAGGAGATGATGGAGAACGTAAAGAATACTGCCAAGCAGATAGCTGAAATAATAGCGAGAGGTTACGAGGTAGTGATTACCCACGGTAATGGTCCTCAGGTAGGAACCCTATTGTTGCACATGGATGCAGGACAGGCCGTGCACGGTATTCCCGCTCAGCCAATGGATGTTGCTGGAGCAATGACTCAAGGGTGGATTGGATATATGATCCAACAGGCTCTAAAGAACGAACTTGAAAAGAGGGGGATAAAGAAAGATGTAGTTACAATAATCACACAGACTATAGTAGATAAGGATGATCCTGCTTTTGAGAACCCAACCAAGCCCGTTGGTCCATTTTACGATGAAGAGACTGCGAAAAGACTTGCCAAAGAAAAAGGATGGGTAGTTAGAGAGGACGCGGGAAGAGGCTGGAGGAGAGTTGTCCCAAGTCCAGATCCCAAATCTCATGTTGAAGCAGAGGTAATAAAGAGATTAGTTGAGGCTGGAGTTATAGTTATAGCAAGCGGTGGCGGTGGAGTCCCGGTAATCCAGGAGGATGGAGAGATAAGAGGAGTCGAAGCTGTAATAGACAAGGATCTCGCCGGAGAAAGACTTGCAGAAGAAGTCAATGCAGATATACTAATGATTTTAACAGATGTCAACGGAGCAGCTCTGTATTATGGAACTGAGAAGGAGACATGGCTTAGGGAAGTAAAGGTGGAGGAGCTGGAGAAGTACTATAACGAGGGGCACTTCAAGGCTGGAAGTATGGGGCCCAAGGTTCTCGCCGCGATAAGGTTCGTGAGATGGGGTGGGAAGAGGGCAATAATAGCTCACCTTGAGAAAGCTGTAGAAGCATTGGAAGGCAAGACGGGAACCCAGGTTATCCCCTAGGGCCTCTTCCCAAATTTATCATCGTAGAAGTACTTTCCCATTGCCTCTCCATACGCTTTGAAATACCCCCGGAGGAACACGGAGGTTATAATAATTATTATCAGAATCGTCAGCATGGTCTCTGGGTATTCCTTTATAAAGCGCCAAAGAGCATAGAGGGGAAATCCTAGGACGACCGCAATTAAAATAACTATTCCTAAACCCAACAACTTGTACCCATATTTTTCCATGAACAAATCAAAGTCCATATTGACACCATAACTGTTTTTACTTCCATACTATATAAGATTTTTGTTCGATAAAAGTAAAATTAAGGTTCAAAGCTTTTTCTAACATCGTTTATTGGGGCTATGAACCTCTGGTAGAACTCCCTCAGCTTTCTTGTGTGCTCCTCAACCCACTCTCCTTTAACTTTCCTCCTCGCAATGCCATCTTTGATTGCTTGCTCAGCAACTGCCCTAGCTTCCTTTGGATAAACATTGGGGTGCAGGGGGGAGGGGATTATGTTTTCCTCATCCAACTCATCTTCAGGAATTACCGAGGCTATTGCGTTCGCAGCAGCAATATTCATGTTTAGAGTTATATCCATAGCCTTAACATCTAACGCTCCTCTGAAAATTCCTGGGAATCCTAGGACGTTGTTTATCTGGTTTGGAAAGTCACTCCTTCCTGTTGCCACTATCCTTGCTCCGGCCTTTTTAGCTTCATCTGGCATTATCTCCGGAATTGGGTTTGCCATGGCAAATACTATCGCGTCATCTGCCATTCTCCTAACCATATCTGGAGTAACTATCCCCCCAACGCTCACGCCAATAAATACATCCGCTCCTTCCATTGCCTCAGCTAAGCCCCCTTCGATCCCATGGATGTTATACTTTGCTATTTCCCTCTTGTACGGATTTAGATCTTCTCTTCCCTCGTGGATTATCCCCTTCCTGTCAACTGCTACTATCTCCCTGACACCTACGTGGTGAAGTATCTTGGCTATCGCAATTCCTGCAGCTCCTGCACCGCTAATTGCCACCTTTATTTCATTGAATTTTTTGCCAACGACCTTTAATGCGTTAATTAAACCGGCAAGGGTTACCACGGCAGTACCGTGTTGATCATCGTGGAAAACAGGGATATCGAGTTCTTTCTTTAACCTCTCCTCTATCTCAAAGCATCTTGGGGCTGAGATATCCTCAAGGTTTATGCCTCCAAACCCCTTGGAGATCAACTTTACCGTTTCAACTATTTTGTCAACATCTTTAGTGTCTATTAGGATCGGGAATGCATCAATCCCAGCTAGGGCCTTGAAGAGAACACATTTTCCTTCCATAACCGGCATTCCTGCTAGAACTCCTATATCGCCAAGACCGAGGATTGCCGAACCGTCAGTAACCACGGCAACTGTATTTGGGACTATAGTGTATTCATCGGGATCCTCCCCATCTCTTATAGCTTTACAAGGCTCCGCAACCCCCGGTGTATACGCTAAGCTTAGATGATAGAAGTTCTTGAGCGGAACCTTTGGAATTACCTCAATTTTACCGTTCCCAGGGAAGTTATTTCTGTGGAAATCAAGGGCATCCTGGGGCAATCTCTTCCTCTCTTCTTCACTAAGCCTTGACATGTTAATCCCTAGAAGGGTAGGCTTTGTGCTTATAACGGTTTATCTCTAAGAAAAGGAAAGAAGTCAGCCAAGGGCAGAGAGGAA
>QMUI01000193.1 GCA_003660485.1 Thermococci archaeon
GCTCCTCAATCTAGACCCACAAAATCCCCTGTATGGGAGGGCCCAATAAAGATCGAAATTGGACCCTGGGATTTACAAACTGCCCTTGAGTTCCTTGAAAAAGGATTAAAGAAGTGTAATGCCCCGTTTACTTCCAAAGAGCTCTCAGAAACTATTGAGGAGTTGGGAACTCTGCCGGGATGGCTGAGCTTCTACGGGCTGAGGAGATGTACTGGAATTCCCCATAAAAAGGCTCTAGAAGAGGCCATCGGTGAAGGAGTTAAGGTAGCAAGGGGAGAACTTGAAAATATACTAAGAAACAGGCCGGAATGGGCTAGGAAGGTCTTAAGGGCTATGGCATTTGGAGCAAAGTGGAGCGAGCTCTTAAAGCTTGGCCCCTCAAAGTCAGGCCTCTACAAGTTCCTCACTACCTTACAAAAGCTCTACCTCGTGTCCAAGAAGGGGAACCTGTACGTCATATCTGATCCCATCTACAGGAAGGCATGCCTCGAACTTTAGTCCCTAGCTTCTTTCTTAACAATCTCCTCAGGTCTTAGAACTGAAATCCCAGCTTTTTTGCCAAGGACGTTAACCATAATTATGACATCTGGCTTCTCGAGGTTCACCGGATTGCCGTTTGCTGCCTTTATAATCCCACCCAATTTTCTCTCAAGAGACTTCTCCCCAACCTTTGCCCCCCTGACCTTAACCCTCACGGCAAAGCTCTTTCCTGGGGGTAGCCTTATCTCCCTAGCCTTCTCCTCAAGATCCTCAAGGTTAACTACATCATCTATGGGAATGAAGCTTTGAAGGGAAAAAGTTTCGAACTCCCTAACCTTCCTTACCGCTTCATCCCGCTCGAGGTTGGTCTCACCTAGGAGCACGCCACCCCACTTCGTCCTCCTAACCCGAGCGTTTATCGCCCACTCAAGTTCGAGCATTGCATCTCCTTCCCTCCCCGGAGGGCACGTGGCTATGAACTTCAAAGCTTAAACCTCCTAGCGGAACTCTCCGAGCATGCCAAGGACGTGGAAGAGCAACTTTCCGGCGGTTAAGGCGGTTATGTTGCCTAATTTATCCCCAGAAACCTCCATTATATCAAAAGCGATTACATCTTTTCTCTCGCTTACCCACTCAAGAGCCTCCACAACGTCCCAGAATCTCAATCCGCCAGGCTCCGGAGTTCCAGTTTCCGGAACTAAAGAGGCATCAAAGACATCTATATCCACTGAAACATATATTGGCTCGGGCATAGAAAGAACGAGATCAACGAATGCCTCATAGCTATAATCCCTGGCATGAACCCACTCAATACCATTTTCCTCGGCGTAAATTAGCTCTTCCTTAGTTCCACTCCTAACTCCAAATATAGCAACCTTGACACCGAGCTCACTTATTCTCCTAGCCACGCATGCGTGGTTGAACCTTGAGCCCTGATACTCATCCCTTAAGTCGAGATGAGCATCAAAAACGACGTAGCTCTTTGGCTTTAGAACCTTAACTGGGGCGTAGGTCATCGAATGCTCTCCGCCCAGGAATATTGGAATCGCGTTTGGATTCACCTCTCTAAGCTCTCTAATGGTTTCTTCCGCAACTCTAATTGCATCTTCAACGTTTACTGGTAAAGACACATCGCCAGCATCGGCAATCTTAAGCTCGGCTATGTCAACGTTATAGTCGAGGATGTAGCTTTCAAAGTTTAGTGTGGCCTGCCTTATAAGTGCCGGGCCAAACCTCGCCCCCGGCTTGTAGCTTGTAGTCCCATCATAAGGCAAGCCGAGGATTACGTAATCGGCCTCCCTTAAGTCCACGGTGGGAAGCTCCATGTCGAACGAGCGATAGGTATGGAGTAGCATTGCACCACCCGCGCGTAGAAGGAGAGAAGAGTTTAAGAATTTAATGAATAAAAAAGAAGAGGGATCAGATTAAACCTTCAGCCTTCGCAGCTTCCTCTGGGTCCTCGTTCCTGTGGACAACCCTTATTAGTGCCTTTATCATTGGCTCTGGGTTCTCCCTCTGGAATATGTTCCTTCCAACTACAGCTCCAGCTCCTCCAGCCTCGATGACCTCCCAAACTACCTTGAGGAAGTCCACCGGATTCTCGGTCTTTGCCCCACCGCTCAAGAGCACGGGAACTCCAGCTGCTGCATCAACGACCTTGGCGAAAGTTTCTCTCGACCCAGTCCAGTAGGTCTTTATCATGTCCGCTCCGCTCTCAGCTGCGGCCCTAGCACCGTACATGACAACCCTGTAGTCCTCCTTCTTCCCGTACTTCTCGTTGATGTAAGGTCCCCTCGGGTAGGCGAACTGAACAACGGGGAAGCCGAGGTCATGGGCATAGCTTACTATCTCCGCGAACTGCCTCATCATGGCATCTTCCTGGGGGGAGCCCCAGTAAACGGTTGCAGCTATTGCATCTGCACCAAGCTTAATTGCATCATCAACGAAGGCAAGCTGGCTCTGCATCAGTTGCTCATCCTTTGGCCTTAGGTTAGTCTTACTCGTGAGCTTTATCATTAATCCCACATTGGGCTTAACTTCATCCCCAGCTATTCTCGCTATTCCTGGAAGCATCATTACCCCGTCGATTCCAGCCCTTACGACTTTTCTTATTATAACTCTAGGGTTTACGTGTTCCCAGACTGGCTCAAAATCAGTTGGACCGTGTTCAAAGCCATGATCCATGGCAAAAATTAATGCTCTCCCATCCCTGCGGAAGAATCTCTTCAGCCTTCTCCTAATACCAACACTTTGAAGGGCATCCATATGTATCACCTAAGGTGAATAGATTTATAGCTTAAAAGCTCTTTTGTTGAGTGAACGTTAAAAATTCATTCAGTTTCTCGAACGTCAAGGGGTGATTAAATGGAGAGCTTACTTGAAAAAGTTCTCACGGAATGGAAGGGACACAGGATAGCGATAACGGTTGGAAGCGAGCACTCCTTTACGGGGATCCTTGAGGACTTCGACGGGGAAGTTATGTTACTCAGGGACGTAGTTGACGTCGTGGGGAACAGGGGGAAGGCCATGCTAGTTTCACTAGATGATGTAAGCTGGGTAATGCTTCTGGAGTGATGAGCCATGAAAGCCATGGCCTTTGTTGGCTTCAAGAAGAGCGGAAAGACTACGACGATAGAGGCCGTTGCGAAGGTACTAAAGGAGAAGGGATACAGGATCGTGATAGCTAAGAGCATGCACGTTGACTTCGACAGGGAGGGA
>QMUI01000194.1 GCA_003660485.1 Thermococci archaeon
ATTCTCCCATGCTGAGGATGTAGTCCCTAAGGGCGGGATATTTAAGATCAGGAAGGGTGAAGAGTCTATCTATATAGGGCTTTAAAATCGAAGAGCATTGCATGGTAAATGTATTCACCCGCAACCTTTACGGCAAGGTCCTGATTTAAGCTATCAGCGTATCTTATTAGATCGTCTGTTATCCCTTTAAGGGCCGAAACAACTACAGCTACCTCGTTCTCTTCAGACAAACTCGCTACCAGTGAAACTGCATCCTGAAAGTCGAGTCTCATTGAGCTCCCGCCGAACTTGAATACTATCATTTTCCCCGCCAAGCCATGTTTCTCAGGAAATTTTATATATTTTTAGACATAATTTTAATGCCTAAAAATAACTAGAAAGAATAAAACTTTGAATAGTAGCTCGAGGGTTAACTATTAGCTCAGAAAATTCCTGGGTAAAAAAGTAAGGGAGTCTAGCTAGTCACGCTCTCAAGCTTATCCTTTTTCACAATGTACGTATCCTCATGCTTTATGCTTCCCTCGGGCAACATTAAGGGAGCATGAATTATGCTGAGAACCATATTCTCCTGAACCTTTTGAGCCCTAGTCTGAACTATTATCGTCGGCATGGGCAACTCTTCAATCAGCAGGCCAACGCCGTGGGTGTAACCCGTAATGTATTCATTTCCAAATCCTTTCGCCCTAAAAAATTCCGCTAGCTTCTTCTCAACGGAGTTTAAGGGAACTCCAATCCTTGTTTCATCCAGTGCAAGCCTGTAAGCTTCTTCTTTGGCCATTATTGCCTCTCTAACCCTAGCCCCAGGATCCCCAATGACGAAGGTTCTGGCCATGTTAGCGTGGTAATGGTTGTAGTCAGCACCGATGACCACGGTAACAACTCCATTTTCCTTAACCTTCAGGTCACGGAAGGGCTCTGCATGAGCCCTTGGAGTTGTGGAGACGTAAACCTTAGGATTTTCGCTACCCTTAATCATAAGCTCCCTCGTAATCTCAGCGGCTATCTCAAGCTCGCTCTTTCCTGGTTTTATGACCTCCTCAGCAACCTTCATTCCAACCTTTGCTATCTTTCCGGCCTTTCTTATCTGCTCAAGCTCCCACTCATCCTTGATCATCCTAAGGCCCATTGTTATGTCCAGAATATCTACAACATCTACCGTTGGATTCAACCTCTGGAATATCCTGAGAAATGCTAGGTATGCATCCCTCTCAAAGCCGAACTCAAGGCCAACCCTCTCCATCCCGTTGTTGCGTATCCAACTAACTATGTGAGCCATAAGATCCTCAACCCTTTGGTATTCCTCAACATCCTCTATCCAACTCCTTCTCTTGAATTCCTCAGCCTCATTCCTTACTACGAGAACCTTAGGCTCTCCCTCCGCTGGAATTAGAAGGGAGGGCCTAAGCCACTTAGTTCCAGTGAAGTAGATAAAGGAAGATAGCGTTCTTATGACCGCTCCATCTATGTCCCTCTTCTTGAGCTCTTCCTGAAACCTCTTTACTCTCTTCCTAAATATTTCTTCATTCATCGCTAGTCCCCTCCAATCTGACAGTCTCTCCTCTCCCTCTAACGGTTCCCAGATTAATTTCTTGCTACTATATAATTTACACAAACTCATTATATAAGTTATAACTCCACCTTAGAAGGCCTCGCAAAGGAGGGCAAAACCACTCATGCGAGGTTAGATCTCCGTCCCTATCTGGTTGCAATCTATAATATACTTCTTAATTTCTTCCTGGGACAAGGGACAAGCTTAGGATTTTTTCTCTGCATATAGATAAACTAACTGCTTCAACCAAGGATCCCACTCCTTGAGCTTCACCTCGCAGTAACCGAACTTTCCCTCCTGCATCCTTGAATTATTGACCAATGTTTTTCTCTTCTACTTCCAAAGGCAATAGTGACGTATTTCGCCCAAAGGACGAGGATTTCGGAAGAAAAATATAATTGGCTCAGGGGGTGTTCACTTCATCACTATTCAGGGGGCTTGCTACTCATCATCGCCTAGAACCTTTTTATTTCCTGGGTTAAAATCTATTCCCATGAGGAAGTACTTTATAGTGAAGGTTAAGGAGAATGGAAAGCTTGAGATTCCACTTGAGTTTGCCTATGAGATAGGGCTCGTTAAGGGGGCGTACTTCCTGGTTGAAATAGACACGAACTTAAAGGAAATGCATATAGAGAGGGTTGCCCTACCTGGAAAAAAGCTTGTGGAAATTGAGGTCATAGTTGAGGACAAGCCGAGAATCCTAGCCAAAGTTAGCGAAACCTTAGGAAGATTAGGCATAAACATACTGTTTAACGAGGTGGAAGAGTTAGAATCCCTAGGTCTGTCTGCAATAGTTGCAATAGTAGATATAAGTCAGAGCACCATCTCATTAGATGACTTAAAAAGGGAACTGGAGAAAATTAAGGAAGTTAAAGAAGTTAAAGTACTAGACATGGACTAACATGGGTGCCATTTCAGCAACTACCATTTCCACTATCAGTTACATTTGTTGCAACTGATGGGGTTAACCTTGCACTCCCGTCCACAGTGGGAGATTATTACCTTAAGGCCGAACGGAAACGGCCCCACAAGAGAGGATTACATTTTTCTTTTGAAAGTCTCGTCCATCGGAGAGGAAGGAACTCAGGAAATATACAAAGAGATACTAACTAGCTAGGTCTTGAAGGGACGCTTCAAGATCATAAAAAGCGTTTCAAAAAGAAAATAAGATGGAAAAGATCACTTGAGCACAACCTCAGCAAAGTTCGTGAAGACATCGAAGTCCGTCTACTCGTTGTCACTGTCATGTACAGTGGGCTGATCAGGTAAAGCATCTGCTGCGGAATCTCTAACGCCCTGTCCAGTTATGTACGCGACTATGTAGAGTTTCTCTGGCTTCTCTCCAAGCACTTTCCACGGTATTGCTATCTCTAGGGTTTGCAATCCGTTATCTCCACCAGCATAGGCGTAGAATGCGTACTTATCTAGCTTAAGGTACTCCCAGGTTACATTCTTCCATATAGCCAAGTTAGCTGAGGTTATGTTGTGTGTTCCTGGGTTACTGAAGAATTCTCCATTCCAGAACAGGTAGATTTGAGCATCTATGCCTCTTTCGAAGTCTATATTCCTGCCCTAGGCGTCCCCTCCAGTTGTATAGCCACCCTCCTTGTAGTCAAGAGCAATACCATAGGCTATCCTCCATGA
>QMUI01000195.1 GCA_003660485.1 Thermococci archaeon
CCCAAAGGCTCGCTTCAAGTGTATGAACAACGTATCCACTGCCCCTTATTTCTTCCCTGGGGTACTCGTGTATCCTCCCCTCCAACACCCTCCTGTAGCGCTTAAGCTCCTCCTTAAAGGGTTCCCTAGAGTAGAATTCCTTGGCGGTTTCAATGGCCCTTTCATATGCTTCAAACTTATCAAGGCCCTCCAGGATCTCCCAGACCGTGAGGGCATAAATTCCACACCCCATCAGCGCCCTCGGGTGGGCGTGAGTTATCATGGAGACCTCATGGATCAGGTTGAGCCTCTCTTCAAGCGAGTCGAGCTTAAAGTAGGCGTAGTACACAGCTGGAAGGATTCTCATCAGCGAGCCGTTGCCGTTGTCCCACTCTCCCCTGCCTCCAGCCTTCAAGGGCTCAACTCCTTTGGCAATCCTTTCTATGGCCCTTGACGTAGTGTAGCCTTCGTCGAAGGCATAGCCCCTTGGAGTGAACTTTCCGTTATAGTACCACTCCACGAAATTCTTGGCTATCCTCTCAACGTCATATCCCTCGGTCAGGGCGTGGGCTGTGGCTAATGTCAAGGATGAATCATCGCTCCAGAGCCCACTCATCATCTTTATGTCCCATGGACTCTTGAACATTTCCCTCATCCTGCTCTTCGACACGAACTGGAAGCTCAGCCCAAAGGCATCCCCCACTACAACGCCCCACAGCCCGCCGACGAGCCTAGAGCGAAGCGATGACTTCATTCTTAACACCTCCTACCTCTAATCTTCCACTAGTGAACTGGGCGAGGTCTATGACCCCGTACCTCTCCGTTATTACCCTTGCCATGGTGTGCATGAACCCCGCGAAGAGGACCTCTTTCCCGAGCTCCCTTGCCTTGTCAGCTAGGGGCACGAAGTCTTTATCCCCAGAGATTATGATGAGCGCCTCAATGAAGGGGCGTTCGTAGAGTACGCTCATTCCCTCTACTATCATTTCTGATTCAGTTAGCGTCTTCACCCTGTCCCCGGCCTTAAACGAGGGTGTCAGCTCCACATGGATTCGAGCTCTCTCGAGGTTGTTAATCTGATCAAGCTTACCCAGGTAGAACGGGCTGGCGAAGCCTCTCGCAATGACGACTTCGTAGCCAAGGCCCTCCAGGTACATAAAGAGGGCCTTCCAGTTTACATCCCTGTCGAGCCTTGCGTCCTCCCCGTATAGATCCCTCAACCCGAGCACGACGTTTTCCAAATCAACCAGCACGGCGGCCTTCATACCCAACCCTCCGTAACTTATGTATGGGGAGATGCTGTAATATATTGCATCCCCTCAATGTATTCTAAGCTTGAATCTATATATAAATTTTTCGATTACATTTTGTTAGAAAAGCGGTACAGTATCTTCCAGCTTTAGGGCAAGCCCGTGGGCTTCTTCATGCTTGAAGCCAAAATAGACCTCGAGGTAGAACTCGAAGACCTCATGGAGGATAGTCTTAAGCTCTTCAACTTTATTCTCGTTTTCTACAACTACAATCTCCCCATTTTCGAACCACCAGCCCTCTTCTTCTAGTATCTCCTCCCAGTTCTGGTAGTTCTTCTTGACTTCCTGGGGCGTTAGAACCCTAACCGTGGTCATATCCTTAGATACCTCGGAAACACTTAAATACCTTTCTATTAAATTACAGTTGGTGAGTTCCAAGTGAAATACAAAAATTTGGACGAGATAAAATACGAGAATATGAAGGATCTTGAGTACGTTGCGGCCTTAACTGGCAGGGTTCCCTATTACGATGCCACCTCAAAGAGGGCTCTCCTGCTAACGAGAGAAGAGGCCCAGGAATATGCAACTAAGCTTGCAAAGGAGGGCAAGTTTGCCGAGGCAAAGGATCTCCTCGGAGCAATGAAGAGGGATTATCTTAAGGAGCTGGAAGGTGAGTTGGCCCTTAGGACGTTCTCCGTGAGGATTCCATTTCCCCTATGGGTTAAGCTATACGCACTTGCGTTGAAGCACGAAACTTCGCCATCGGCAGTCCTCAAGAGGCTACTAGCTAAGGCGCTCCGAGAATTAATTGAGGAGTTACACTCAAGGGGAATTATAGAGGATGAGCCATACATCATGCTTAGGGATGTCATATCGAACATTGAATCCATCCAGGAGAGGAGGACTTTCAGAGTTGACGAACTCGGCAGGAAGTACGTTCTTATATATGAGCACGAGAAGCCGATAAGGGTTGAGGATATCCCCTACCTCCACGCCTTCCTTAAGATGCTGGTTAAAGTTCACGCGGGGAAAGTTGGAGTTCCTGGGGAAATCGTGGATTTGCTGTTTGAAAAAGCTGTCACATCTAACTTCGAGACCCCTGAAGCCTTCTTCTTTACGTACGTGGGCCTTTTCAAGGTGAAAGATGACGTCTTCCTCAGAATCGGGGCCGAGGTCAACACACTTGACTTTAGGCATGTGGTCTTTGACTACCCCATAAAGGCCATTCAGGAGTTTCCTCCTGAGATCGTCCTGAAGTTCCACGAGCTCATAATGTTTGATGCATTCCTTGACTGTCCAGAGGTCATCGATGTTATAAAGGAAAAACTTGAGAAGAAGGAGGCAATAACTTTAGCAGATTATAAGGCGATATTCTGCCATAAGTTCGATGAGGAGATAGAGGCTCTATACAAGGAAGGTGCTAAAAGCATGAGCACTGCTTTCCTGCCCTACTGCTTTGAGGATTATCCACTTCCACTTTTCACGCCGAGGTTTGCAAAGGATGAGCTTATAATCAGTGGAATAACCCTCAAGAGAAGGGCGAAAACCCAGGAAGCTGTCAGGGCTCTTAGAGAGAAGTTCAAAAGGGCTTATTATGATGCCCTAGGCTTAAGTGATCAGAAAATTAGGGAGGCTGAAGAGAGTATAAAAAGAGGAAAGATAGACGAGGAGGCACTGGAAATACTAAGCACTGCCAGGGGCATTGACTTGTTCTTGGATTACATGCTCGAAGATCACGAGAGAAGGGATATCCTCTCAGCGTTTTCAAAACCTTCTGAGGTCTTTACAGTCAAGTTCCCTAAGCCATTGGCAAGAATACTCGAGTTGTTCACCGGAAAGAAACTCAACGAGTTAATAAAAGAGTTGTTGTAACCTTTTTATACTCATTGCAAACTTCAAATTAGGGTGGTCTAATGGACGTTGAAAAGCTCATTGAAGCTGGCAAGA
>QMUI01000196.1 GCA_003660485.1 Thermococci archaeon
ATAACTGTGAATACCCTCGTAGCTGAATGATAGCAGAGTCTGGGAAATTTTACTCCACTCTTGGACACGTGGTTTGCTGGAACTTCAGCTGCGGTTTCTGGAGGGATTGTAACGTCAACGTAAATGTGCATTGGATCAGCCATCCATCGTTCCTATACTTTACATCCTCAGTGGCGACGTGTTCTCCTGTATCCCTGTAAAGAGCACCAGCAAATTATTCTGCTCCACCCATATGAATAGCCGCTACTAACTATTTCGTGGGATGCTTGAGTAAAAGATTTATTATGTGTAAACTAGGGTAGGTATATTGCCTTTAGATAATTCTAAAAAAGTATAGGAAAAGCTGTTAAAAACGGTTTTTTAAATTCATTCCTTGTACGCTATCGCCTCTATCTCTATAAGGACATCCTTAGGCAGTCTAGCAACCTCAACTGCTACCCTTGCAGGTTTTGATTCTCCAAAGTACTTGGCATAAACTTCATTCATTGCAGCAAAGTCATCCATATTCTTTAAGTAAACTGTGACCTTAACAACGTCGTTTAGGGTATAACCAGCTGCTTCGAGAATTGCTTTTATGTTTTCGAGAACCTGCCTCGTCTGCTCCTTTATATCCCCCTTAACTAACTCTCCTGTCTCAGGGTTAATTGGTATCTGGCCTGCAATGAAGAGGAAGTTTCCAGCCTTTATCGCTTGGCTATAGGGGCCTATTGGTTTTGGAGCTCTTTCAGTGAAAACTATCTCCTTCATAGAACCACCAAATTATGTTGGGGGAAAGGAGGATAAAAATGTTTAGACGTATTAGACGTAGTAGTACTCTCCCTTTTCTTTCTGTTCCCTGTCCTTTACTGAACCTTCCTTGTTTGCTCTTGGCCTCCCTGTGTCTGGATCTCTCCTGAAAGTTATTCCTACGGACGCTAGGAATCTGTTCATCCCTTCCCTCATTCCCATGGGAGGTAGGGCCTTTCCGTATCTTCCTGGTTCTCCCTCAAAGACCATTAGTCTGTCGCTAACGTAATCTATCATGAGAACGTCGTGCTCAACTACCAATGCTGTCTTTTCATTCTTCTCCATCAGATGTCTTATGGCCCTAGAAACTGCCAGTCTCTGCTCTACGTCAAGGTACGCTGAGGGTTCATCTAAAAGGTATATGTCGGCATCCCTAAGAAGGGTTGCAGCTATAGCTACTCTCTGTAGCTCGCCGCCCGAAAGTTCGTTGACTTCTCTATCGTACAGGTCTGGGATTCCCAATGGTTTTAGAAGTTCGGTTTTGTAGAAGTTGCTGCTGAGCTTTGAGGAGTCTATCTTACTTAGCAACTCATACACTGTTCCCTCGTATTCTGCTTTGATGTACTGAGGCTTATAGGCCACAGTTAGATCCCACTCTATCTTTCCTTCCGTTGGCTCTTCAACTCCTGCAAGCATCTTTACGAAGGTCGTTTTTCCTATACCATTGGGCCCAACTATCCCTATAACTTCTCCTTTCCTTATCTCACCGGGCTCGACCTCAAGCCTGAAGCTACCGTAATCTTTTACAAGCCTTGGATACTCAACGAGAACCTCCCTCTCAACCTCGACTCTCTCGCTTGTCTTGGTGAACTTTATCTCGTACGGCCTGAATCTAACGTTTTCATCCTTCAAGTAACCCCTAAGGAATTCATTAATTCCGTTTCTTGTTCCTTTTGGCTGGGAGAATATTCCGTAGACTCCGGGCTCACCGTAAACCACGTGGATTATATCACTTAGGTAGTCAAGAACCGCTAGATCGTGCTCAACGACTAAGACAGATTTTCCGTCATCTGCTAACCTCCTTATAACCTTCGCAACATTCAACCTCTGCCTTATGTCTAGATAGCTTGAAGGTTCGTCGAAGAAGTAGAAGTGGGCATTCCTTAGCAAGGCTGCAGCAATTGCCACTCTCTGCAACTCACCACCTGACAAGTGCTGTATTTCCCTATCAAGAACGTTCTCCAACTCTAAGGCTTTAACGATTTCATCGAACTTCCCAGTTTCATCGGCTTTCTTCAGCAGATCCCTAACCTTCCCCTTAACGGCCTTTGGAATTAAATCCACATATTGGGGTTTAACGACAGGTCTTATCTCCCCATTCTTGAGTCTCTTGAAGTAGTTCTGTAGCTCATTGCCCCTGAATGCCTTAATAACTCCATCCCAACTGTCATTGTCTCCGCAGAGGTTGGGAATAAGCTGTCCGGCGAGTATTTTTACCGCAGTAGTTTTTCCCGTACCGTTTGGCCCGACGATTCCGACAACCATTCCGTCCTTGACCACGGGTAGCCTGTATAGAACGAAGGCGTTGATCCCGTAGCGGTGGACACAGTCTTCCTCAAGTTGCTCTGGTAGGTTCACTATGCTTATAGCGTTAAAGGGACACTTGTGGACGCAGATCCCACAACCTGTACAGCTTGCTTCCTGAATTATCGGCTTGTAGTTGTCCTCGTCTATTACTATTGCCTCCCCGCCCATCCTATTTACGGGACAGACACGCTCACATAGAAAATGACCACACTTGTCGGGGTTGCACTTATCATAGTCGATGACCGCGATTCTCACTTTCCATCCCCCTGGGGCTTTTCTAATGGGGGATTTAAAAAGATCATCCAAAATTCGACGTTCGTTTGATAGGGATACAGCAATTGTCATAACAGAATTTGAGGGAATGTAGGAGTGCACACATTGTTTCATAGCGATAAAAATGCTTTTAAGTGACTTTACAAATATCAAGCCAGACTCAGTGGGGGTATGCTCATGACCATGGAAGAGAAAGTTAAGGAGCTGTATGAGAAGAGGAAAAAGATAATGCAAATGGGTGGGGAGGGGGCCATAAAGAAGCAGCACGATAAAGGCAAGCTTACGGCCAGAGAAAGGCTTGAGCTTTTACTTGACCCGGGAAGCTTCGTTGAGATTGGAATGTTTGTGAAGCACAGGGCTACAGAATTCGGAATGGACAAGAGGGATCTCCCAGCTGATGGAGTAATTACGGGATATGGAACGATTGATGGAAGATTGGTGTTTGTCTATGCTCAGGACTTCACGGTAATGGGTGGTTCCCTGGGAGAGATGCACGCGATGAAGATCAAGAGAATCATGGAGTTGGCTCTAGAGGCAGGAGCTCCGGTAATAGGCCTCAACGATTCTGGAGGAGCAAGGATACAA
>QMUI01000197.1 GCA_003660485.1 Thermococci archaeon
CACGTAGCTCTAACTGCTAGGGCTTTTGGGGCCGATGGGGTAGTTATAATAAGTGAGGAAAAAGATGAAAAGGTAAAGGAGAGTGTTGAGGACGTAGTCAGGAGATGGGGAGGTCCCTTCTTTATAGAGTTCGATAGGAGTTGGAAGAAGAGAATGAAGGAGTTTAATGGCATTAAGGTTCACCTAACGATGTACGGACTGCACATAGATGACGTCATCGATGAACTGAAAGAGAAGTTGAGGGAAGGTCATGATTTCATGATAATAGTAGGAGCCGAGAAAGTTCCCAGGGAGGTTTACGAGCTAGCAGACTACAATGTGGCCATAGGAAATCAGCCCCACAGTGAAGTTGCAGCTTTGGCAGTCTTCCTTGACAGATTACTAGAGGGCAAGGGGCTCAGAAAGGAATTTAAAAACGCAAAGCTGAAGATAATCCCACAGGCAAGGGGCAAGAAGGTAGTGGAGGTTAAAGAAGATGCTGAGCAGGCTAAGACCAGTGACAAGAAAGTACTTAGAGAAGATAGCAAGTCCAATGGCTAAAGTCGGGATAACTCCAAATCAGCTGACCATCGTTGGCCTTTTAATAACCCTCTTATCTGCCTATGAGTTTTACCTTGGCAACCAGATTATCGCCGGGATAATACTAATATTCGGCTCGTTTGTAGATGCCCTCGACGGTTCCCTTGCAAGGCTTACCGGGAGAGTTACGAGGTTTGGAGGTTTCCTCGATTCAACCCTAGACAGGCTAAGCGATTCTGCAGTCTTGTTCGGAATAGCCCTGGGAGAATTAGTAGATTGGAGGGTAGCTTTTTTGGCCCTTATTGGATCTTACATGGTCAGCTATACTAGATGTAGAGCAGAGCTCGCCGGCTCTGGAACCTTGGCCGTGGGAATAGCGGAGAGGGGGGAAAGGTTGATAATCATAATAGTAACAGCGCTACTGAACGCTGTATGGGTGGGGGTATACTTAGTTGCAATACTCGCATGGATAACGTTTATACAGAGGATAATTGAAGCAAAGAAAAGGTTGGAATGATGAAATTTGCTACCCCTGAAAGGTGATGAACCCTGCCGTTACTGACCGCTAAATTCTTCTACTATTTTTATTACTTCCCTTAGATCGGAAACTACAAACTCACACTCCTTCCAAAGCTCCCTCTTTTCTCCCGTCCTATCTACTAGAACTGAGAGCATATCCAACTGCCTAGCCCCTCCACAGTCCTTAACTGGATTATCTCCGACGTATATGGCTTCTTCTCCCTTGACTCCAGCTTTCTTTAATGCAACTTCAAAGACCCTGGGATGGGGCTTAAAGAAGCCTGCTTCCTCGCTCGTCGTTATCGAATCAAACAGGTTAAGAATTCCCAAGGCTTCGAGGTGGGCCTTAAGGTAGTCATTGTCAGAATCCGTTATCAAGCCAACATGGTAGCCCTTACTCCTTAATTCCTTAAGGACATCAACCACTTCTGGGTAAAGCCTTCCATAAGTTTGGTGCATCTTTAAATGGATATCCCAGAAGTTCTCAGGGAACTTTATTCCATATTCCTGGGAAAGCCTCTCCATGATCTCCTCTTCTATTACTCTTATTGGCTTGAACGGCTTTCCTGCATAGCTTGAGAAGGCCTCCCTCGTTAGCCTTTCATACTTTCCGAGAAGCTCCTTTGGATCTATATTGGTTCCCTTTACGACCTCTTCCATTATTTTAAGGTGAGTCTCAGCTTCAGCCTCATTGCTGAGTAAAGTCCCAACGAAGTCAAAAAATACCGCCTTGATCATAGCATCACCAAGAATGGTAAAGATAAAGGATATTTAAATTAAATGTTCCAATCAACGCCAAGTATCTGGCTGTACGCATCGAGAACCTTCTTGAGGTACTCCCTAGCGGTTCCTATCTTATCTTTCTCAAACTTTTTGGCCCACTTCTCGTTACCAAACTCCTTGCTACCGGTAGCTACCAGATCGATTACCCTCATGCTATCCCAGAAGACTGGAGTGTATCCGGCCCTCTTGGCGTATTCTATTAGCTTCCTTAGCTGCTTCTTGGCGTGCTCTTCCATATCAACGTTGATCCCATAAGCCTCCATGAAAAGGGCCTTAAGAACAGGCTTCAGCCACCTTCTGTGGAACCTACACCAGCCGATGTTATCATACCAGAACTCCCAGAGGGCTGAGGAGACGATCTTGCTTGCTAATTCCTCAGGCTCAAGGAAGACACCAAACTCATAGAACGTCCAGTACCTTCCCTGTATTGGTAATGGAATGTAGTTTCCAATTGCCCAGTACATCGTTGGGTTGATCTCTCCGTCCTCTCCAAGTGGCGTAAAGACGGCGTAGTCCTTGAATGACTCGCCATAGTTAAGCCTGTCCTTGAACTTCTCATCAAGAATTGCACTCGCCTTCCTCTTGCCGAGACCGATTATCTTAGCTATTTCAGTCTTCGCGAAGGCAACCGCATGAGCTAGCTCAGCGACAAGCTTGGCATTAAGTTCACTTGTTTCCACAGGGTTCTGGATTAATGCATCTTTGGTGAATTCAGGCTTAGCGCTAATTCCAACTTCCTCGGGCTTGAGCAATCCCCTATAGACGAGCTCAAGAACCCATGCGGCTGTTCCTCCAAACTCTATCGCATCAAAGCCCATAGCATCGACAGCGTGAACGCTTATGTCACTAGCGTGTAGGGCAATGCTACCGCTAAGAGGTCCGTTGGCTTCATAAGGTTCGTACTCGACATGATGGCCCTTTCTATGCTTCTTACAGACCACAGGACAGGGCTCCCCACACATCGTCCAGTTCTTGGGCTTTATTGATTCCTCGTTGAAGGGCTCCCAGTAGTGCTTCATTATGAGCTCGTGGATCTTTATCCTGTCCTCCTTGGGGATGTAGGGCATCTGCCAGTTGAGGATCGGAACTAGATCTCCCTCAGCCGGATAATTCCCGCCGAAGGTACCACCGGTGTTGAGCTTAGGATTGAACCTGTACTTGACGGTTGCATTTGTTATGACTTCATTGTAGGGCTTCTTGTGAACTCCTTCAACGATGCCCTTTGCATTCTTGAAGTCACCTATGTCCTCCCCGGGGAACTCCCTCTTCCTCTTCTTTCCACCGAAGATTATTGCGACAACATTGTGCGCCCTCAAAAGGACGCTACCTGAACCTCC
>QMUI01000198.1 GCA_003660485.1 Thermococci archaeon
AAGCTACGTTGCAAGGTGGACTACTGCCCACGTCTACCAGCTTATAGAGAGCATAAAGAAAGCATTAACGACGAAGGGCTTCTCGCTCGTTGAGGTGATCTCCCAGTGTCCAGTCCAGTTCGGAAGGAGAAACAGGATGAAGGAGCCTGCCGAGATGCTTCGCTGGTTCTTGAAGAATTCAGTCCCGGTAAGCAAGGCAAAGGAGATGAGCGAGGAGGAGCTTGAAGGCAAGTTCGTAATCGGCGAGTTCGTCCACAGGAAGAGGCCTGAGTTTACAGAGGAACTCAACAAGCTGATTGAGGAGGTTCAGAAGAAGTATGGGCTTGATGGTGGTAAAAGTGTTTGAAGAGGTAGGAGGGGAAATAAGAAGGGCATTTGGTGACCGAGTTAAAGAAATCATAGTCTTCGGTTCTAGGGCTAGAGGAGACTCTACTCCAGAGAGTGATCTCGACGTGCTGGTGGTGGTTGATGAGATTAGGTCCACTGACTGGGACACAGTGGGAAAGCTTAGTGCGGAGCTTACTCTCAGACTGGGAATTTCGGTGATGATAGTCCTCCATACAAGGAGGGATCTTTTGTACAGAATTGCAGTGAAGGAGGGCATGCTTATATGAGGGAAGAAATCAACGCTTTACTGAAAAGGGCTAAGGAGAGACTAGAAGCTGCTTGGGAATTATATCTAAAAGGATACTACAATTTTGCCATTTCGAATGCATATTATTCAATGTATTACTGTGCTCGTGCTTTACTCTTAGCTAAAGGAATATCACCAAAAAGCCATGCAGGCGTTCATTCTCTGCTTGGAAGGGAGTTCGTTAAAACTAAAGAAATGCCAATGGCTCTCTATACAATATACTCAAAGGCTCTTAATATGAGACACGTAGCTGACTATGATGTATTTATTGAATACAGCAAAGAAGATGCTTTAGATATTTTAAACGGGGCTAATGAGTTTTTGAAATTTGCTAAGAAATACCTGGGAGGTATTGAAAATGCAGATTAGATTCGCGGGAATTGGCGGGCAGGGTGTTGTGCTTGCAGGCGTAATATTGGGGGAGGCAGCCGCTATTGAGGGATTGAAGGTTCTCCAGACCCAGGATTATAGTTCGGCATCAAGAGGAGGCCACTCCATAGCGGACGTGATAATATCTGAGGGCGAGATCTACGATTTAATGGTTACAAACGCTGATGTTCTCGTTGCCCTTCATCAGCTCGGCTATGAAACTGCAAAGCCAAAGCTGAAGCCCGATGGACTACTCATCATTGATACTGACCTAGTTAAGCCGGATAGGGATTATGTTGGAGCTCCGTTCACTAGGATAGCCGAAGAGACAACTGGATTGGCCTTAACAGTAAATATGGTTGCTTTAGGTTATCTAATCGCTAAGACCGGAGTTGTAAAGCCAGAGAGCGTCGAAGAGGCCATTAGAAGGAGAGTTCCGAAGGGAACGGAGGAGATAAACATTAAGGCCTTCAAAAAAGGGCTGGAGGTTGGTTCTAAATGAAGTTTCCATTTCCCGTGGGTAAGGTAGATTTCATTCAGGGTGATGAGGCTATAGCAAGAGCGGCAATTTTGGCAGGCTGCAGGTTCTACGCCGGCTATCCAATAACTCCAGCAAGCGAGATATTTGAGGCGATGGCCCTCTACATGCCCCTGATTGATGGTGTGGTAATTCAAATGGAGGATGAGATAGCGAGCATAGCCGCGGTAATAGGGGCTTCCTGGGCTGGGGTAAAGGCAATGACCGCCACTTCAGGTCCAGGATTCAGCTTAATGCAGGAGAATATTGGCTATGCTGTAATGACTGAAACTCCTATTGTGGTCGTTGACGTTCAGAGGGGAGGGCCATCGACAGGTCAACCCACCCTGCCATCCCAAGGGGATATAATGCAGGCAATATGGGGAACCCACGGCGATCACTCCCTCATAGTTCTAAGCCCCTCCACGGTTCAAGAGGCGTTTGACTTCACGATTAGGGCCTTTAATTTGGCCGAGAAGTACAGGACCCCAGTTATCCTCCTCACGGATGCCGAAGTTGGCCACATGAGAGAGAGGATCTACATCCCGAACCCAGAAGAAATAGAGATCGTGAACAGGAAGTTGCCCCAGAACGAGGAGGAGGTAAAGCTTCCCTTCGGAGATCCACACGGCGACCTAGTCCCCCCAATGCCGATATTCGGAAAGGGCTTCAAGACGTACGTTACCGGCTTAACTCATGATGAGAGGGGAAGGCCAAGAACCGTGGAGAGGGAAGTTCACGAGAGGCTGATCAGGAGGATAGTTGAGAAGATTGAGAGGAACAAGAAGGACATCTTCGATTATCAGGCTTATGAGCTTGAGGATGCTGAAATCGCGGTTGTTGCTACGGGCATAGTTGCCAGATCGGCATTAAGAGCCGTCAGGATGCTCAGAGATGAAGGTATTAAAGCTGGGCTGGTAAAGATAAATACGATATGGCCCTTTGACTTCGACTTAATGGAAAGAATTGCTGAGAAAGTCGAGGCGATGTACGTCCCGGAGATGAACCTTGGCCAGCTCTACCATCTCGTCAAGGAGGGAGCTAATGGAAAGGCTCCAGTTAAGCTGATAAGTAAGATCGGTGGGGAGGCTCACACTCCAATGGAGATCACTGAGTTTATAAGGAGGGATATGAAGTGAGGCTCGTTTCTGCTTATGAGATAAGGGACAAGTACCTAAGGAAGGATATGCTTCCCACTATCTTCTGTCCGGGGTGTGGGATAGGTAGCGTCCTCCAGTTTACGCTTAGGGCGATTGACGAGCTCGGCCTCGATCCTGACAAGATAGTGTGGGTGAGTGGGATAGGTTGTAGCTCTAGAGTTCCGGGCTTCGTTAACTTCGATGGCCTTCACACGACTCACGGGAGAGCCTTAGCATTTGCAACTGGAATAAAGCTCGCGAATCCAGAGCTGAAGATAATTGCATTCATGGGAGATGGTGATGCTGCGGCTATAGGGGGAAATCACCTCATCCACGCGATAAGGAGGAACCTTGACGTGACCGTCATTCTAATCAACAACTTCACATATGGAATGACCGGGGGTCAAGTGGCTCCAACGACTCCAAAAGGACTTAGAGGCACTACGGCCCCATACGGGCAGTTCGAGAACCCATTTGATATAGCTCAGTTAGCGG
>QMUI01000199.1 GCA_003660485.1 Thermococci archaeon
AAAAAGCTCTAAATCTTCTCAATATAACTGACTTCTGATGGATAGATCATAAAGGACATGAAATAAATTAGGAGAGAAGAAAGCCTTTTTCTTAAGCAGTCAAGTGGTAGATGCTTCCTCGTCATTGTATATGTCCTCATCTGTTATCTCTTCTTCGTAACCTCTTGAGCCCTCCAGCGTTTCAATCCTGAACATGTAGCTCTTGTACCAGTTGTACTCGGGCAACTTCTTGATCGGAATTAGCTTCCATGCCCTCGTCTCTTCGGCATAGCCCCAGTTGACGTACTCATTAAAGTTCCTTATTATATCGGTTATTACAACGTTGAATTCATTCAACAACAACTTCTGTATCTCCCTCCACTTATCAAGGGAGCTCTCTCTCCTCGTTATCCCGAAGTATCCGGCACACCTGGGCCCCTTAAGCGTTGCAATTCCCCTTCCAACGAAAGCTCTAATGGCCTTCACGGTTTCTGGTGGGTCTGTAATGAACGTGTCGAACTTATGTAAGGCGTAATCCGGCAGTGGCTTCCTCAGGTCGAACGTGAATATCTCAATGTCGTTGTAACCAATTTCATCGGCGGCCTTCTCTATGAACTTGGTTAACCTCTCATCTATGTCCAAAACAGCTATCCTCTTTGGAAGTCCCGAGAGCATTAGAGCAATGCTTGTTAAATCATCATCACCTAGGACAAACACTTCTTTGTTCTCTAAATCACCTCTAGTGTGCATGAGAATTACCCTGGCCACAGTCGTCTCCGGGGTGACGTAGGCCTGATCGTACTCATGAACTGGCTCAGGCCTGCCCTTCACTATCTCCCTGAACTGCTCCAATAAATCGGCGAAGGCTTGAAGGTCCACTGTTTTGCCTTGACAGTGGGGGCAGGTGTAGTCGTACCTCTTCCCTATCCCGTACTCTGCAACAAAATCTTCTCCCTTCTCGGTAAGCTTAACTCCGTCCTTAAATTCAACGTAGCCAAGCTCGTTCAGGGCCTCAAGAATTGCAACAACCAGTGGCAGTGGTTCCTCACTTAAATCAACAATTCTCCATATATCGTTGCTCGCTAAAACTGCAGATAGGACGTTTTCAATGCTCCTCTCGTAAACTGGTATCTTTGTTTTGACTTTAACCCTCTCAACTATCTCCTTCATCTTTAAACACCTCCAGAAGTGTTCTTTTTTTGAATTCTCTTTTCACCCCTTTTAAAGGTTTCTAAGCTTAGCTTAAACTTTATTTAGTTTTCAAGCAAATGAAAATTTGGTGGGGAGAGTGGAGAGAAAGCGTGGGGCTTATCCTGAGTATACCCTTGAGGATGCCATAGCAACAATATTTCTACTTAGAAATCCCCTTGGCAGGAAGCAGATAGCGGAAAAGCTTGAGCTGGGAGAGGGAACCGTGAGAACCCTACTGAGGAAGCTCTCTAATCTAGGAATAATAGGATCCAAGCAGAGAGGTCACTTCCTAACTGAAAAGGGTGAGAAGCTAAAGGCCAAGATCAATGAAAGCTTCCTTGATCCCGTAGGTGTCTCCGTAGATGGCTGGCCTGCCATCGCCATTGTCATAAAGAATCCCCCTGAGTTTAAGTCAATAGAGTTGAGGGATGAGGCCATAAAGTTTGATGCAAAGGGTGCGATGATTTTAACTGTCAAAAACGGTGAAGTCGTCTTTCCAGAGGACCTGAGGCCCCTAAAGGAAACGTATCCTGAGATCGTGAGGAAGCTGAAAGACTATAGGGAGGGGGATGCAATAGTGATAGCATGGGCCGAAACCCCACCAAAGGCATTAAAGGCCGCAATACACGTTGCTGTAATAATGAAAGAAAAGGAGCTTCCTGGGGAACTACTGGAGGTGGTTAAGTGATAGTCCTCGCCTTAGACGTTTATGAGAGGGACAAGGCCCTGAAGATAGCTGGGGATGTTAAAGATTACATTTCAATGGTAAAGGTTAACTGGCCCCTAATAGTAGGGAGTGGTCTTGATGTGATAAAAGAGCTAAAGGAAAAGACGGGGCTAAAGGTAATAGCCGATTTAAAGCTCGCGGACATTCCAAACACTAACAGGCTAATAGCGAAGAAGGTCTACGAGGCGGGAGCGGATTATGTAATAGTTCACTCATTCGTTGGGAAAGATAGCGTTTTAGCTGTTAAGGAGCTTGGAGAGGTGATAATGATAGTCGAGATGAGCCACCCTGGGGCCCTCGAATTCATAAATCCGCTAACGGATAAGTTCATCGAGATGGCTAACGAAATAAAGCCTTTCGGCGTTATAGCCCCAGGAACAAGGCCCGAGAGAATCAAGTACATCCGCGAGAGGCTAAGCAGGGAAATAAAGATCTTAACTCCAGGAATAGGGGCCCAGGGAGGAAAAGCCTTAGAGGCCATAAAAGCCGGTGCGGACTACATAATCGTTGGGAGGGCAATATACTCTTCGGAGAATCCCAGGGAAGCGGCAAGAAGAATTTACGAGGAGGTGAAAGGATGGAGCTCAGGGTGAAGCATCCGCTTAGCAAGAAGGAAGTTAAGGAGATAATAAGACAACTAAGCGAGATGTTTGGGGAGGAGATAGCATCGAAGATGCTCAAGAAAAAGGATGATGTTAAGGTTGCCGAATTTGATAAGATGACCGAGATAATAATCGTAAATGACAGGCCAATGTTCATAAGGAGAAAAGGCCTAATTTTTCCTTTGGTTATAGCCCTTTACAACCTTTCCGATGAGGAAGACCTAAGGAAGTGGCCCAGGAGAGTCGTCGTTGATGAAGGAGCGGTCCCCCATATCCTTAACGGAGCTGACGTTATGGCTCCTGGAATAGTCGATGCCGATGAGAACATTAGGGAGGGGGACTTCGTCTTCATAGTGGAGGAGAACTACGGGAGGCCCCTGGCGATAGGAATTGCATTAATGAGCGGAAAGGCAATGAAGGAGAGGGACAGGGGAAAGGCCGTGAAGGTGATACACCACGCGAGGGATAAAATATGGCAGATAACCGCAAGATAAGGGTGGTAGTCGGTGGGGTCTTCGATATCCTCCACGTCGGCCACATTCACTTTTTAAAGATGGCCAAGGAGCTTGGAGATGAGCTGATAGTTATAGTTGCACATGATGAAACCGTAAAGAAGAGGAAGGGAAGGCCCC
>QMUI01000200.1 GCA_003660485.1 Thermococci archaeon
AATGAGTTAATGGCTTTGAGGCAATAAGATTAGCGAATACACACCCAAGGGTTAACAACCATATTCCCGGAAATGGAGTTGGAGGCCACTGTTTAACCAAGGACCCATATTTATTATTATCAAATGCAGAAAGAGACTTTGGTTTAATAAGGCTTGCTAGAAGGATAAATGAAGGAATGCCCAAAATAGCGTTGGCATTGTTATTTGAAGCTTTTGAACAATTAAACATCGATCCGGCAACCTCAATTGTTACTATCCTTGGATTGGCCTATAAGGGAGACACAGACGATACTAGAAACTCCCCGGCTTTAAAACTGAAGGAGCTTCTAGGAGGAAAAGTGCTAGAGGTTAGAACTTATGATCCCTATGTTCCAGGGACTCATGATAACTTGGAAGATGCCATAATGGGGTCTGACGCGATAATAATAGCAACGGATCATAGGGAATTTAAGGAGCTTGATTGGGACAAGATAGGAAAACTAATGAGAACTAAAGTCTTGATTGACGGGAGGGGTATCATAGACCGGCCTCCAAGGGGATTTTTGTTTAAAGGAATAGGGAGGGGTGACGTTTGAGGCCAGCGATAATATTTGGGACTCGGCCTGAGATAATCAAGCTTTCTCCAGTGATAAGAGCTTTTTTAAATAAGGGAATTCAGCCTATGCTAATCCATACTGGTCAGCATTATGATTACGAGATGAGCCAGATATTCTTAGAGGAATTGGAACTCCCAGAAATAGACTATCACTTGGAGGTTGGATCTGGCACTCAGGCTGAACAGACGGGATTCGCCATGATAAAAATAGAGAAAGTCCTCATTAACGAGAGACCTGACGTTAGCATAGTTCAGGGAGACACAAATACCGTGCTTGCGGGGGCGTTGGCGAGTGTTAAGTTATTAATTCCAGTTGCCCATGTAGAAGCGGGGTTGAGGAGCCACGATAGAACAATGCCTGAGGAGATAAACAGGATACTAGCTGACCATGCCAGTGAGGTTCTTTTTGCGCCTACCCTTGAGGCTAAAGAAAACTTAGAGCGGGAAGGTATAAGAAGACATGTATATGTCGTCGGGAATACGATCGTTGATGCGGTGCTTCAAAATTCTGAAATAGCTGAGAAGAAAAGCAAGATTTTGTCGGAGTTAGACTTATCTCCAAAGGAATATATATTAGTTACAGCCCACCGAAAGGAAAATGTCGATAACAGAGACAGACTCACAAAATTAGTTGACATATTATTATCTCTTCCGTTGACTACAGTGTATCCCGTTCATCCAAGGGCCGAAAAAAAGTTGAAGGAGTTTGGACTATGGGAAAAACTTGAGGAAGCTGGGCATATAATATTGACAAAACCCTTAGGATACCTTGACTTTTTAAAGTTAGAAAAGAATGCTAAGGTAATAATGACTGATTCTGGGGGGATACAGGAAGAGGCAATAATCCTTGGGGTACCATGCTTAACCCTTAGGTATAATACAGAAAGGCCGGAAACAGTGAAAGCCGGAGGGAATATATTGGTCGGGGTTGAAAAGGAGTTAGCTCTAATGTACGTTAGAAAGTTGCTTGAAGATGAGAAGTTCTATCAAAAAATGGCTTCAGCAAGAAATCCATTTGGCGATGGAAAGGCAGGCGAGAGAATAGTTAATATTCTACTCGCTCTATGGGAGGAAGGTAAGCTAAAAGTCCCTTCTTCAAACTTTATCTCTTAAGCATCTTTGTCACGTTCTCCACTCTTTCTATTAACTTATCAAGTGTGTTTTTAATTTCCCTTGATTCGTTTCCTCTAAATATTCCAAGGAACCTTTCTATTATTGATTCCGATTGCTTTGTAGAGTTCTCTACGATCTTAAGAGTTTCGTTGTACATCTTTTGCGCATATTCATAACTTAAACTAGTGTTAGTGACGTACCATTGAGTTGGATCTAGAAGCTTCTTCTTTAGATCCTCGTCTATTGCAGTAACGTTGTATACCCCTCTGGTGAGGTTCAAGCCTCCATTCTCCTGCATGGTATAGTTTTGCTGTGAGATGTTAAGTTGTATTTTGTTAACTCTCTCGCTTATTTTAGTGACCTCGCTAGCCTTATTGGTAAGATTTTGGGTTATGCTGAACATCCCCCCTAAGAACATACCGACAAATACTAATGAGAGGATTACCACTAATGCCCACTTCATTTTACCTCACCAATATGTAATTTATGTGACAAGAATGTTAAATATGTTTCGTCGAAAATGATACAAAAGTATGATAAATTTGTAAAAAGTGGTATATCTAGTACCCTTCAAATAGTCTCTCTGCTAAGAAAACGGGAAGACCTGCCTCTATAATTTTGCTTGCTGCAGTTTCAACATCATACTCAACCCTATAAAATTCAACCTTACCATCCTCATATAAGATGGCATAACTTGCCCTCCAGTCTCCATCTCTCGGTTGTCCTACAGCTCCTGGATTTATGATTCGTCTTCCTTGGATTTCTTTAACCATTGGAACGTGTGTGTGGCCTACTAATAGATCATCTTCCCTTATATACCTAAGGCAATCTGCAAATTCCGAGTCGGGAAGCCAAGGGAAAAGGTACTCATCAAGGGGAGCCCTGGGAGAGCCATGAACCATGTGATACGATCTATCCCCGTAGTTGAAGAACAACCTAACTGGAAGTCGTCTTAGGAACTCCAAGTTCTCTAGAGTCATGACCCTTTGATGCCATCTCACAGCCTGCCTAGCGTAAGGATTGAAGTGCCAATCTGCTCCAAAGGCAATGGCATTGTCATGATTTCCCCTTACACACATAACCTTTCCTTTTTCAATGTACTTCCTCATAAACTCCACAACCTCATTTGGACTTGCCCCATAGCCAACTAAATCTCCCAAGCATACTATGATTTCCGCTTCCTTTATCTCCTTCCACACTGCTTTCAACGCTTCATAGTTAGAATGTATGTCGGAAATTATTGCCACTGCCATTTTTATCACCTAAAATCAGCCCTGGCTGTATTCCTCATCGCCCTACGGCTCAGGCCGTAGGGAAAGTTCATCATAAGCCCGCCAATAGTTAGTCAACTAATTTGGTTAAAAAATTTATTTAGGCGAATGCAAAGAGAGACAAGCCTAGGATGGCTCCTAAGATAAAT
>QMUI01000201.1 GCA_003660485.1 Thermococci archaeon
ACTACCATCTTCAGGATGAAGTATATCTACTGTCTCCGAATACTTTAAGCCATCCCCACTTACCTTAATCTTTAGATCCCTTACGGCATTATCCTTGGCCTTCAGCTTTATCTTGAGCTTGTATTTAACGTAAGACTCGGTAATTTTTACAGGGACTACCTCTACCGTGACGAGCAATTTGCCCTCGTTTTCCTCCAGCGCAAGAGTCTGGGAAAGTATTTGATTAATATCTAAACTCTGTATTCCCGTTTTTGCTGTTTCTGTTAAAGGCCACCTAAGCCCCTTGTACACAATATATTTTTTGCTCTCGCCCAATTTATAAACGACGAGTGAAGAGCGCAACTCGGAAACTTTTTCATTCAGAATTCCCTCAAGTCTCCTATCCCTATTACCCAAGCTCATTGCTAAGAGAATAGTTCTAATGTTACCGGCAAGCTCATAGGCTTTGAGGGCATTAGGCCAGTAGTAGAATTTTGTTACAATTGCTGTACGGGAGGATGACATTAACATAAAATTAACGCCACCTCCCTCTCTGTACACGGTACTTCTATTAAGGGGACCTAGGCCAACGGACATGCCTGTGATTATCTCCAGTATCTTATCCCTAAGCTTCGTTATCCAAGAAAGTTGGGTCTGTATATCTCCTTCAGCGTAGGCAGAGTAGAAGTTAACCCATTCAAAAGCAAGCGCTGGATTTATCTCTTTGTGCTTGGTAGGCTTAAGGGGTTCCCCCTTTACTTTCCATAGCCACTTCTCAAGAGCCCAACGCTCGTACTCATTGTACTTGAATCCCACGTCCACAAAGGCCCTGCTCATGTTCACCAAGAACTCTTCCATGTCAAAGTCTCCATTTATTTTATCAGCATTCTTGGCGATGTACGCTTCAAGCGCCTTAATATCAGCGTCGCTCCATCCTTGTTCTTTCAACGCCTTTACAGTTTCTTGGGGCAGGCCATTCTCTTTGATATCATAGGCCATTTCTAAGTTCTTCTTCCGTATAGTACAGTTTCACTCCCGACTTCTTAAGCTCTTGAATGCTTGTCCATATCAAAGCCGAAATATTGGCAGCGTTATCTGCCCCTAACCTAGAGTTCTCTACCAATTGCCTAGCTATTTTGCTATTCCCTGTTTTATTTAGCTCAACAACCAACTTTGCCTCCCTATCTAATATCTTCCAGAACTCATCGTAGGGAGTAGTGTACTCTGCCAAGATTAAGCTTTCACTAATCGCCTGATTTACACTCAATGTTAGTATTAACACTACAATATATATACATGCAAATTTCTTCACTCTAATCACCACTTTTTATAATGCCATTTAGTATTTATAATTTTCTTATGGATTTTTGTCTAATTGGAGAACTATATATAACATGAATTGACCACTGTTCAAAGCAAAATTCTACTTGGTGGAGTTTACTGATCTATAAGTTCGCAGGTTTAACCACTCAAGTCAGACACAATATAGCTGACCCCCCATGAGAATCATAGAAACTTCTTACGACTTCAAGCTTTCTGGCAACCTGTTCAAACTTGACAGCTCTCTGGCTTTGAGCAACAGCTTCAAGGAGTTTTCAGGGGACCTCTCAACAATGAAAAATCTGAAAGCCAGAACAAAGACATAAGAGTGTTGAGGACGTAATGCTAAGTACACAAAGGGGATGTTTATGATTAAGGAAAGACTCTGCAGAGAGTACATAGCAGAGATAGAAAGACTCGAAAAGTCAATAGCCGAGTTAGAAGAAACTATAATCGAACTAAAGACTCAACTTAGAATGAAGAGTGAAGAGGCAACTTCCCTTGCAATTGAAAACAGAAATCTAAGGTATAAGCTCGAAAAGCTTGAGAAAAGATACAACCAACTGATTGAGCTCCTGAAGAAGATGAAAATCCCCTTCATAATAATTGATGAAGAGAATTTCGAGGAAGATCAAGAAAATATTTAACCCCTCCCTGCCTTGAAGTTTCAGGGGTGTGAAATGGAGTTCGTCATGAAAACAAAAATGTTCGAGGAAGAGGGATGGATAAGGAAGAAGTGCAAGGTCTGTGGAAAGCCCTTCTGGACCCTTGATCCCGACAGAGAGACCTGTGGTGATCCTCCCTGTGACGAGTATCAGTTCATAGGAAAGCCAGGAATACCCAAGAAGTACACGCTCGATGAGATGAGAGAAAAGTTCCTGAGCTTCTTCGAAAAGAAAGGCCATGGGAGAGTAAAGCGCTATCCAGTATTGCCGAGGTGGAGAGACGACGTTTTATTAGTCGGAGCCTCAATCATGGACTTCCAGCCCTGGGTTATTAGTGGAGAAGCAGACCCACCAGCTAATCCGCTAGCGATAAGCCAACCCTCAATACGTTTTACGGACATAGACAACGTTGGAATTACCGGGAGGCACTTCACGATCTTCGAGATGATGGCGCATCACGCATTCAACTACCCAGGAAAGCCTATTTACTGGATGGACGAGACGGTTGAGCTAGCTTTCGAGTTCTTCACTAAGGAACTCAAGATGAAGCCCGAGGACATAACCTTCAAGGAGAACCCCTGGGCCGGAGGAGGAAACGCTGGACCTGCATTTGAAGTCCTCTACCGTGGCCTTGAGGTTGCTACCCTAGTTTTCATGCAGTACAAGAAAGCCCCTGAAAACGCTCCGCCTGAGCAGGTGGTGGAGATAAAGGGTGAGAAGTACGTTCCAATGGAAACCAAGGTCGTTGACACTGGTTATGGCCTTGAGAGGCTTGTCTGGATGAGCCAAGGAACTCCAACAGCGTACGATGCAGTCCTGGGTTACGTAGTAGAACCCCTAAAGAGGATGGCTGGCGTGGAAAAAATAGATGAGAGAATTCTTATGGAAAACTCCAGATTAGCAGGAATGTTTGACATTGAAGATATGGGTGACCTCAGGTACCTGAGAGAACAGGTCGCAAAGAGAGTTGACATAAGCGTTGAAGAGCTTGAGAAAATGATAAGACCATACGAGCTAATTTACGCAATAGCAGACCACACAAAAGCTCTAACCTTCATGCTCGCAGATGGAGTAATCCCCTCCAACGTAAAGGCTGGATACTTGGCGAGGCTTCTAATTAGAAAGAGCATAAGACACCTGAGAGAGCT
>QMUI01000202.1 GCA_003660485.1 Thermococci archaeon
AAAACCGCCGCAGAGAAAGGCAATTATTAATCCAGAGATTTACGCGGGAATAAGTGACTACTATCTCGTCCCCAATGGAAATGGCCTCGCGAAGGTTCCAAATGATGGCGTTCCTCCGGAGATGGCCCAGTATCTCCTTTCAATAAACTCAAAGCCTGTAAAGATCGTCCGCGAGGTAAATGCGAATCTTTCCTACATAGTTGGGATCCTCCTTGGAAATGGCTACATCTCTTCAAACGGTTACTATATCTCAGCTACATTCGATGACGAATCTTACATGGAAGCGTTCACCTCTGCAGTTCAGGAGTTCCTTCCAGAGAGCGAGCCCCAGGTTAAGCGTGAATCCGGATATACCGTTGTAACATACGGCTCAAAGCCTTTCGCCGAATTCCTACATAGGGCCTTTGGAATACCAAAAGGAAGGGAGGATGCTGTTGACGTTCCCGATTTAGTGCTCTCGAACGATGATCTGCTGAGGCACTTCATAGCAGGCCTTTTTGATGCAGACGCCTACATAGATGAAAAGGGCCCAGCGGTTGTCCTGACGACCAAGAGTGAGAACCTCGCGAGAAAGGTCTGGTATGCTCTCCAGAGGCTCGGAATAATAAGCACAGTTTCTCGTGTAAAGAACAGAGGTTACAAGGAGGACGTGATCTTCCGGGTTATCGTGAGGGGAGTTGAGAACTTAGTTAGATTCTATACTTACATCCCACTCAGACATTCAAGGAAGAAAGCGAAGCTTGAGAAGATAATAAAGAAGCATAAGGCCCACCGCGGAAAGGGAGCTGATCATGTGCCGATTTCACCTGTAATGCTCGAACCTCTCAGGAAGAAGCTAGGTCTTACTGTTTCAGAGCTCTCGAAGCTTGCCTCATATTATGCTGGCGAGAAGGTCTCGGAGAGTTTAATTAGGCATATAGAAAAGGGCAGAATAAAGAAAGTTAGGAGATCGGCCCTTAAAGGAATTGCACTGGCTCTTCAGCAGATTGCTAGAGACATTGGTGATGAAGATTCCTGGGTTCAGGCAAAAAGGCTCGAGCTCATGGCAGATGGTGATGTTTACTGGGATGAAGTCGTAAGTATTGAGGAAGTTGATCCTAGGGAGTTGGGCATAGAATACGTTTACGATTTAACCGTGGAGGATGACCACAACTACATTGCCAATGGAATAGTTGTATCAAACTGCATGGGAACGATACACTCCAACTCCGCCAGGGAAACTATAATCAGGCTCGAGAGCCCTCCAATGAATGTCCCCAGGATAATGATACCTGCACTTGATATAATAATAATGCAGGTAAGGTATCATACAAGAAAGAAAGGTACCATAAGGAGAATTACGGAAATAGCTGAAGTCTCTGGAATTGAAGGAGAAAGTGTTCAGCTGAACTTCCTTTACAAATATGATCCGGCAAAAGACGAGTTAGTAAGAACAGAAGTTCCCAGCAGGTTCCTCCAAACTTTATCATATCATACTGGAATGCACCCTGATGAATTAATGTACGAAATAGAAAAAAGGAAACTCGTCCTTGATTGGATGATTGAAAAGGGGATAAGGAGAATAGACGAAGTGGGAGCCCAGATTAGAGAGTTCTACATAGATGAAGAGGAGTTCTTTAAGAAAATAGAAAGAGAAGCAACAACAATAAAGACGAGTAAAAAAGCTAGGGAATTTATCTGAGGTGATGAGTTTTGGGTATAATTTCTGTGTTCATAGAATTCCTTGAGAAGCTTGGAGGTAAAACAATAGAAGTCACGGAAGCTCCAATTAGGAAAATTCCCAGGAGAGAAATGTCAATTAAGGATAGACTTGAACTTCTCAAACAGATGAGGGAACAAATTGAAAAGGAAAAAGAGGAGGAAGAGGAGAAAATAATCGAAGAGGCTATAGAGTGGAGAGAAAAGGTAATAACAAAGCCTCTCTCAGAGAGAATAGCAGAAGGAGTGCTAAAGTATTTCAGGGGACCAGTTGAATCTCTCAGCAGGTCAATTAAGGGTCTGGAACTAGACTTATACAGAGCAAATATCTCAATGTCAAAGGAAAAATATGTGGCCCTAATGCTTGGAGTAGGAATTATAGCTGGAATAATAAGCTTTGTTCTTTCTATCGTGATTCTCCTTCCATGGGATATATCAATACTAATTGGAATGGCAGGTTTCATCTTGGGCTTTATGTACATGAGGTTCTATCCAAAGATCTTATGGAGAAGGAGAGTCGAAGATGTTGAAAAAGCACTTCCCTATGTCCTTAGACACATGGCCTCTCTTCTAAGTGCAGGTGTTGGCATTGCTGAGGCCATGGTTTCTGTAGCCAAGTCAGATTATGGTGTGATCTCTGAAGAGTTCAACTTAATCATACAGGATATGCACAAAGGAGCTAGTTTCGAGGACGCTCTCTCAAGATTTGAAGAAAGAATGGCTTCTGATAGTGTCACCAAGGTTGTAAAACAAATATTGAGGGCAATAAAATTTGGAGGAGACCTTGCAGATATACTGTATAAAATGGCAGACGAATTTGCATTTGAGTATAGAATTAAACTCATGGACTACGTTCAGAAAATAAATGGAATAGCATTTGTGTACATGTTTATGTCTGTTGTTATGCCAACGCTTCTAATAGTGGCAATACTTGCAGGGTCGCTCTTGTCTAAACGTCTGATAATCCCAATTTCAGGACTTGCAGTTCTAATGCTATTAGTCTTCCCGCTCCTCTCTACGATAATTGTTGTTATGATTAAGAGAGCAGAACCGAGGTGAGCATATGGCCAAAAAGGAAAGCCCAATAGGCAGTTTACTGGTCAAGTTTATAGAGCGAGTAATTCCTAAGAAAGTTCTAAAGAAATATGATCTCCTCCTGTATTCGGCAGGGATAGACTTTAAGGCTCCAGAATACTTGGGAGTCTCTATTATGTTAGGTCTTATAGTCGGAGCCACATTACTGATATTATCTGGTTCTATTACCCAATTTGCAATAGGAACATTTGTTGGATTTATAGGGTTTGCTTATGTTTATCCACACTTCAAAATTTCTAGGAGAATAGAAGAGATGGAAAGGACTCTTCCTGATGCTCTTTTTTACTTAGCCGGTTCTTTAAGGG
>QMUI01000203.1 GCA_003660485.1 Thermococci archaeon
AGGCTTTCAGGCAACTCACCTTGGGAAGGCGATAGAGATATGGAGGAAGGTCGAGGAGAAGCGTGCTGAGGGTGAGGAGGTTAGGGTTTTCCTGGGCTACACGTCGAACATAATCTCTTCCGGCCTACGCGAGATAATTGCGTGGCTCGTGAAGGAGGGTAAGGTTGACGTTATCGTGACAACAGCTGGAGGGGTTGAGGAGGACTTCATAAAGGCCCTTAAGCCCTTCATCTTAGGTGATTGGCACGTTGACGATTCCCTCTTGAGAGAGAAGGGCATAAACAGGATTGGTAACATTTTCGTCCCCAATGACCGCTATATAGAGTTCGAGAAGTACATGACCCCCTTCTTTGAGCGCATTCTCGAGATGGAGAAAGAAGCTGGAAGGCCTTTAACGGCCAGCGAGTTCATCTACGAGCTCGGAAGATACATGGACGAAAAGCTAGGTAAGGAAAAGGAGAAGAGCGTAATTTACTGGGCCTACAAGCGGAACATTCCAATCTTCTGCCCGGCGATTACAGATGGATCTATAGGGGACATGCTCTACTTCTTCAAGGAGGAGCGCGGTGATAGGGAGTTGATAATAGACATAGCCAACGACATCGTAAAGCTCAACAACTTAGCCGTTACGGCCAAGGAGACAGCGTCGATAATTTTAGGTGGCTCCCTCCCGAAGCACGCGATAATAAACGCGAACCTCTTCAGGGGTGGGACTGACTATGCAATATACATAACCACCGCCGTCCCATGGGACGGCTCTTTAAGCGGTGCGCCGCCGAGCGAGGGTGTAAGCTGGGGGAAGATAAAGGCTAAGGCCGATTACGTGGAGATATGGGCCGATGCAACCTTAGTGTTCCCCCTTTTGGTTTGGAAGGTCTTTAAATGATTGATAATGCAAGTCCGACCTTTTCCTCTATCCTCCTCGCCATTATTCCGTAGTGCTTCTCCCAGCCCTCCAGCTTTAATAGCTCGGACTTCCTCTTTAGATCCTTTAGGATTCTCTCTGCTTCTTTCCCGCTTAAGTCCTTCCACTTCACCTCTACAAAGAGGACTTTCCTCTCCCTTTCGTTTAGGGCAACTATATCTATCTCCTCCCCCTTATGCCACCACCTACCAATCTTCGTTATGCGGAAGGGCAACTTTCCTTCCCTGCTTAGGTCTATCAAAACCTGCCTCGCTATCTCTTCAAACGCAAAGCCCAGGTAATCATTAAACTCAGCCTTAAAGTCCTCGATCGCACCTTCATTGAACCCACTCTCTATTTCCTCAAAATGGGGAGCGACGAACCGGAACCAGAAGGCGAAGTAAAGATCCTTGAACCTGTATATTCCCCTCTTCGCCTTCCTGCATACTGGGAATTCCCTCTTCAGTATTCCAATGTCCTCAAGTATCCTGAGGTACCTCGCGGTGTTCTTTGGCTCAATAAAGGAGTACTGGGCGATTTCATTGACCCTAGTTTTCCCCTTTGCGACCGCCTCAAGTATCGTGTAATAGGTTTCAGGCTCCCTCAATTCCTCCTCTAAAAGCTCTTTTGCCTCTCTAAACAGGAAAGAATTTGGATTGAAGAAGTTTTCAATGATTTCTTTCTCTACTTTGTTTCCCCTAAAGAACTCCAGGTAGCGAGGTATTCCTGAAGTCACCGAGTATATTTTGACCGCATCTTCGGGGCTTATCCCAGGAAACCACTCGAATATATGCCTGAATCTTAAAGGTTGAAGGTTAATAACCGCGTCGCTCCTGCCGTAGAGTGGAGCGGAATACTCGAAGAAACCTCTCCTAACAGAAGAAGCTGAAAGTATTAGCATTAAATTTGAGTTCTGCAACACCTCGTCAACTATGCTCTGGAATTCTGCTTCGATGTCTGAATACCTAAGGAGATAAGAGAACTCATCCAAGAATACTATTAGCCTTTTCTTAGTTTGGGATGCTATGAACTTAAAAGCGTCGTAGAAGGTGGAAAAGTTCGGCGTTGGTATGTTGAAGTATTCGCTTATCGCAACGTTAAATTTTCTGAGGTTGTACTTCCAAACCCTCTTCTCAAATTGGACTGCGATAGCGTCTTTATCCTTTATGAACTCCTGAACTAGCCTACTCTTCCCTATTCTCCTCCTTCCAGTAACCAGAATCAGCTTAAAACCGTCCTCTCCATACAGCCTGTTCAGCGTTTCAAGTTCGTTCTCCCTATTGACGAATTTTCGACTCTTCATAATATAATCGTGAGTCGAAAAATTATAAATAGCTTTCCGTTAATTTAAAATGGTCTTCTTAAAGTCATCTAAGTCCCACACTAGCCACCTCTCCTCCCTTAATTCTCCCTTTCCTCTTATTCTCTTGGCAACTAAACCGTAAAACTTCTCCCATCCCTCCACTCCTATGAGTTTGCTCTTCCTCTCTAGATCTTTTAATATCCCTTTCGCTTCCTTTCTGGTTAGATCCTTCCACTTGACCCCAATGAACAGAGCCTTCTTCTCCCTCTCCTTTAATGCAACTATATCGATCTCCTCACTTTTGTGCCACCACCTTCCAATCTTAGTAAACTTGAAGGGCAGTTTTTTGGCCCTGTTTAGCTTAACAATGAACTCCTTGGCAACTTCCTCAAACCGGAGTGAGAAAACCCTCTGAAGATCATCTTCAACGTCCTCCCAGGAAATTATTCCGGCTTCAATAGCACCCCTATTCGGGTAGACGATTGAGAACCATGTCAGGAGCATTGCATCTGCTATCCTGTAGAGGCCCCTCTTCTCCTTCCTGCCCACGGGAAGCTCCCTCTCCACGAAGCCAAGCCTCATGAGGTTCTCAAGGTAAGGATAAATTTTTCTGCCCTCAACACCTATGTAATTAGCTATCTCCGAGGGGCGCCTCTTTCCCGTGGCCATGGCAAGCAAAAGGGAGAAGTAAAAGCCGAGCTCCCTTAATTCCTGGGACAGAACGATGTAGGGCTCGTCATAGAAGAATCCCTGGGGCGACAGAAACTCTTCTTCGACGAGATCCTCTATTGATGTATACTTTGAGGCGATAAGCAGATAGGCAGGAACTCCGCCGAGGAGCATGTAAGCTTTAAGTCCGACCTCAAAGCCCCTGAAAAAGCGGAGGGAA
>QMUI01000204.1 GCA_003660485.1 Thermococci archaeon
AGGTAGGTTTTGAAACCGCTTCGCCAACTTTAATTGGAATGTATATGGCGAACAAAATGAAGCCCTTCTCGCCAGAGGAGTGGCCTTGGGTTCTGCTTAACGGAACCTACGTTTTCAACAAGAACTACTGGTTCCCGGCTTACACTACAATTCTGGGGCTTCCTGGGGACAATGATGACGCTGAGATTATGACTGCTCAACTGATAATTACAATGGAGAAGGAGTTGGAAGAGAAACTCGGAAACAGGGCCCACTTTACTGTCACGCCTTTAGCCTTCGTTCCTATGGGCGTTCTGAAGGGTGAAGAATTTTACAGAGTAGATGATATGATAACCTACGGCCAGTTCCTTCACCTTTATTACGCATGGAAGCACATGGCGAGGGAGGTTCTGAAAGGCCTACCCAAGGTCATGAGGGATAACCTATTCCTAATCCCATTTTATCCACTGGCAATAGCGGGAGTCAAGGTAGTTATTAGGAAGATAGAGAAGTGGGGCAGGGAGAGGGGATTTGAAGTCAAGAAGCTCGATCCCCTGGATATAAGGATAGAGGTTGAAGAGCACAGATGGAGCTACAAGCCGATCTTAGCCGAGGCGTACTAAGACTATCATTGCCTGCCGTTCTCCCGTCCTGTATTGTTGTGATACAAGGCAGTCATCACGGCGATTCTGAGCATTCACGTCAGAAACTCCACCCCCGTTACCGGGGGCTTCATTGTCCCACGTTGACGGAAACCTGAGCCCACCAAATACAATGACACACAATGAGACTAATAAAGGTTCCTGCCTCTCCGCGGGAAGCTCATGAGGAGCCTGCTTTATTCTTGTATTCTTACCCTAAGGGCTTGGGGATTCTCAAAAAGGAATAAACTTAAATCATGCCAAGCCTTCTCTTAGCCTCATCGCTCATCCTATCTGGTGTCCATGGTGGATCGAAAGTAAGCTCAACCTCAACATCTTTAACCCCAGGAATCTCCAGGACTTTCTCTTCAACGGCCCTTAGGATCCACAGAGTTAGGGGGCATCCTGGGGTGGTCATTGTCATTTTTATGTATACTGTGTTATTAGGATTTACCCTTACCTCGTATATCAGGCCTAAATTGACAACATCAATCCCAATCTCGGGATCAATGACTTCCTTAAGCTTCTCTAGAATCATCTCTTCGGTTAATTTAACGTCCTCTTCACTCTTTTTCTCTCTCACAAACCCAATCTCGACTTGCTTAACCCCCTCGAGCTCCTTTATTCTGTTGTAAACTTTCAAAAGCGTTGCATCATCAATCTTCTCCTTAAAAGTTATTTTAACGGTTTCATTCTCAACTTCTAAGTTTTCAATTATCTCATTCTTTCCTATAATCTCTTCGACGACTTTCTCCACTCCTTCTTTCGTTACCAAATCTCCACACCCGGTAGTAGTTTTGATAAACAGATTTAAACCTTTTGGGTCAGAATTGTTCCATCAATTCTTTTACACTTGCCTAGTTGATAAACTGACAAAATGGATTCAAAAAATATGTATTTTAAGCCAATAAATTTAATAATGTCAAAATGCACACGTTTAAACAAGGGTGAGAAAAATGGAGAACGCTCTCAAGAAGCTTAAAAACTTCCTTGAGAAAGAGCAGTTCGAAAAAATTGAAAGAATAGATAACCCTTATCTCCACGAATTCTTGGCGGAGTGGATTGAATGGCTCCAACCGAGCAAGATATTTGTTTGCACCGATTCACCTGAAGATGAAGAGTACGTCCGTTGGAAGGCCCTCTATTATGGAGAGGAAAAGATGCTTGAAATGCCTAGGCACACCGTCCATTACGACAACTACTACGACCAGGCGAGGGATAAGGCAAATACTAAGCTCTTGGTTCCCAAAGGAGTAACATTGCCGTTCCTTAACACTATGGACAGGGAGGAAGGCCTTAGGGAAATCAGGGAAATAATGAAAGGGATAATGAGGGGCAAAGAACTCTTTATATGCTTTTTTGTACTCGGCCCAAAGAATTCTGTCTTTACGATTCCTGCAGTTCAGCTAACCGATTCGGCTTACGTCGCACACTCTGAATTCCTATTGTACAGGAAGGGTTATGAGGAGTTTGTAAGGATGGGGCCAACAAGAAACTTCCTCAAGTTCGTTCATTCTGCTGGAGAGCTCGATGAGAGGAAGACGAGCAAGAACCTTGACAAAAGAAGGATATACATTGACTTGGTAGATGAAACCGTTTACTCAGCGAACACTCAGTATGGCGGAAACACTATAGGGTTGAAGAAATTGGCATTCAGACTTACAATTCAAAGGGCCGTTAGAGAAGGCTGGTTAAGTGAGCACATGTTCCTGATGAGAGTTAATGGACCGAATGGAAGGAAAACCTACTTTACAGGAGCTTACCCAAGCATGTGTGGAAAAACATCAACGGCAATGATACCATGGGAGAACATAGTTGGTGATGACCTCGTTTTCATAAAGAATCTAGATGGGAGGGCTAGGGCAGTAAACGTTGAAATTGGTGTCTTCGGAATAATTGAGGGAGTAAACGAAAAGGATGACCCAATTATATGGAAAGTCCTTCATTCTCCAGTCGAGATTATATTCTCTAATGTCCTTGTCAAGGACGGCAGGCCTTACTGGAATGGAATGGGAATTCCAATTCCTGATGAGGGAGAGAACCACAGCGGAAAGTGGTGGCGTGGGAAGAAGGATAAGGAGGGCAAGGAGATACCTCCAAGTCACAAGAACGCTAGGTTTACGGTTAGGCTTGAGGCCTTTCCAAACCTTGACAGAGAGGCTTTGGAAAACCCATGTGGGGTTGAGGTTGGCGGAATGATATTTGGTGGAAGGGATCCAGATACGTGGCCTCCGGTTAGGGAGGCGTTTAACTGGCAACACGGTGTAATAACGATGGGAGCCTCACTTGAGAGCGAAACCACAGCAGCAACCCTGGGCAAGGAAGGAGTCAGAGCCTTTAACCCAATGTCAATCCTTGACTTTTTGAGTGTGCACATAGGTGATTACCTCAGGAACTACCTAGAGTTTGGGAGGAAGCTAAAGAAGACTCCAAAGATATTTGCAGTAAACTACTTCCTCAGAGAGAACGGTCA
>QMUI01000205.1 GCA_003660485.1 Thermococci archaeon
AAGATAAGATAACTATGAGGGTGGTAAAGCATGGGTAAGGTCTACCGCTTCACGTGTATAGTCTGCCCCCTAAGTTGCGCGATTGAAGTTGAGGTTGAAAATGGTGAGGTCAGGGATGTAAAAGGCTATACCTGCCCCAGGGGAAAGGAATGGGCCATTGAAGAAGTCACGAACCCTAAGAGAGTTGTGATGAGCGTTATTCCTGTGGAAGGAGGAAAACTACCTACGGTCAGCGTTAAAACAGAGAAACCAGTGCCAAAGGATGAGATCCCTGAGCTCATGAAGTTCTTGGCGGGAATTAAGGTGAAGCCTCCGATTAGAGTTGGCGATGTGATTGCAGAATTCGAAGGAGTAAGGATAGTGGCCACGAGGGATGCTTAAACTTTATAAAGCCTACTTCCCCTACACCCTTCAGCTCACGATTATGGGGTGATGCTCATGAGCGGCACCAAAAAGGTAGGTTCAGCTGGAAGGTTTGGGGCTAGGTACGGTCTTAAGATCCGAAGGAGAGTTGCGGCAGTAGAGGCAAAGATGAGACAGAAGCATGTCTGCCCAGTCTGTGGAAGAAGGGCAGTGAAGAGGATTAGCACTGGAATATGGCAGTGCCAGAAGTGCGGAGCTATCTTTGCCGGAGGAGCTTACCTCCCAGTTACTCCGGCTGGTAAGGTCGCTAAGAGGGTAACAGAGTGATGCCTCATGGTTGAGGCCATATACAGGTGCGCCAAGTGTGGTAGGGAGGTAAAGCTTGATCTCTCGATTACTAGAGATCTCCGTTGCCCCTACTGCGGTAGCAAGATACTTTACAAGCCAAGACCCAAGGTTCCGAGAAGGGTAAAGGCCATCTAGCTAAGCTTTTTAACTTCTTCTCTTTAACTTCGAAGGGATAGCCATGATGCTCATTACCACATCCCATAGACCTACAAGAAGAACTAGGAGCTTTGGTCATGACTTGGAGAAAGTTTTCCCTAATTCTCTATATATGACTAGGGGGAAGAAGACCATTCAGGAGCTTTTAATGGAGGCTTACGATAGGGGTTATGAAAGGTTACTAATCCTCAATGTTTGGAAGGGCAATCCCCTGAAGATGACATTCATTAAGGTTGACCCTGAGGACTGGGGTTATCTAGGCTACTTGTACCTCCATGGCATAAAGCTTCAGAGGGAGATGGGATTTAAGGGGCTTAATCCGATAAGGGAGGATATGCCTCTTATCGTCACAACGGCCAAAAGAGTGGGTTTGGATCACTTGGCCTTTGCCCAGGTTTTCGCTGAGCTCACAACTGGAAAGTTCGTCCCCAGGGGAGATAAAAGCTTAACCTCGATAGCCGACCGCTACAACACTGATGTTCTGGCCGTTATAGAACGACACCCAAGGGGCATGTCGATAAACTTCTATAGGCTTGACGTTACGAAGGAAAGGCCAGTCGGCCCTTTAATCAACGTTAAGATATGGATAATGGAGGACGGGAGAAGGTGGGACTATAAGGAGGCCCTTGGGATTAAAGTTCCCAGGAGGAGGGAAGGTGAAGGCAAAGAAGGTAAGAGGGAGAATAGTGATTGAGTTCCCTTCTGAAGACATAGCTAAAGTGATTTACGAGGCCGTTCTTTATGAGCATTTGAGTGTTCCCTACAGGAGGAGCGAGATAAAGTTTAGGCTGGAGGGGAAGAGGATAATCATCGATATAAAAGCCACCGATTCTTCTGCCATGCGTGGAACTGTAAACTCCTACCTAAGGTGGATTAAGGTTGCTATGGATGCCATAGATCTTTGATTTACTTGGGTTCTCTAATGCTTGACTTATGACGTGGCGTTGGTATAAAACTAAAAGAGCTTTTAACAGTTGGGAAAAGCTTTATAACCCTACCTTTTAAGTAAACCCGAGCAAGCTCATCGAGGGTGGTGGAAATGGGTAGGAGAGAGGAAATGATCGCAAAGATTAAGGAACTCATGCTCCAGCCTGAAAGGATTAGAAATATCGGTATAGCCGCTCATATTGACCACGGTAAAACCACACTGAGCGATAACCTCCTAGCTGGAGCTGGAATGATCAGTGAGGAGCTCGCAGGAAAGCAGCTTGTCCTCGACTTTGACGAGCAGGAGCAGGCGAGAGGTATTACCATTAACGCAGCGAACGTCTCAATGGTTCACAACTACGAGGGGAAGGACTACCTGATTAACCTCATCGATACCCCAGGTCACGTTGATTTCGGTGGTGACGTCACCAGAGCAATGAGGGCCATCGACGGAGTTATCATCGTGGTTGATGCAGTTGAGGGAGTCATGCCTCAGACTGAAACTGTCGTCAGGCAGGCGTTGAGGGAGTACGTTAAGCCCGTCCTCTTCATCAACAAGGTTGACAGGCTTATTAGGGAGCTTAAGCTCACTCCACAGCAGATGATGGAGAGGTTCTCAAAGATAATTATGGACGTTAACAGGCTCATCCAGAGGTACGCACCTGAAGAGTATAAGAAGAAGTGGATTGTTAGGGTTGAGGACGGTAGCGTTGCCTTTGGTTCAGCATACTACAACTGGGCGTTGAGTGTTCCATTTATGCAGAGGACTGGTGTTAAGTTCAACGAGATAATTGACCTCACACTCAAGGGCGACAACAAGACCTTGAGGCAGAAGGCCCCGCTCCACGTTGTTGTCCTCGACATGGTCGTCAGGCACCTGCCAAACCCGATTGAGGCCCAGAAGTACAGAATTCCACACCTTTGGCAGGGCGACATCAACAGCGAGATTGGACAGGCGATGCTCAACTGTGATCCGAAGGGTAAGATGGTCATGGTCGTTACCAAGATCATCATCGACAAGCACGCTGGAGAGGTTGCAACTGGTAGAGTCTGGAGCGGAACCGTGAAGAGCGGTATGGAGGTTCATCTGATCAACAGCAAGAGGAAGGCTAGGATCCAGCAGGTCGGTATCTACATGGGTCCAGAGAGGATAAACATGGATGCAGTTCCCGCAGGAAACATCGTTGCCGTAACAGGTTTGAGGGATGCTATGGCTGGTGAGACCGTAGCTCAGGAGCCAATTGAGCCATTTGAGGCGCTTCACTATGTCAGCGAGCCCGTTGTTACCGTTGCAAT
>QMUI01000206.1 GCA_003660485.1 Thermococci archaeon
TAAGCACCTCCACGGTCTTTGCCGTCACGAATAGTGTAATGAGAAAGCTCAGAACTAGGGCAACTCCAATTGCCACTAAATTCTCCTTAAGGAGATCTAGGTAGAGTATTACCCCAACCCCGGGAGGAATGAACATAATGCTCATGTTCCTAACGAGGAATTCGCCCTCTCTCTCGACATCTTCAAGCTTGACAACTCCCGTGATTAATGCAAGGGTCAGTAGTAGCATTCCAAGGACGCTTCCTGGTATCGGCACCCCAGCATTTTCTATCAGCTCCCCTAGGAATAGAAAGCCAAATATTATCGTCAACCCCTTGTACATTTTACCACCCTTTGAGGATGGAGGAAGCTATATATACCAATTTTTCGGCTTAGTTTGATAGGTGTTAAATAATGCCCTACATAGAGAAGCTCGAGCTCAAGGGGTTCAAATCTTATGGGAATAAAAAGGTTGTTATTCCCTTCTCAAAGGGTTTCACTGCAATAGTTGGAGCGAATGGTTCCGGGAAGAGCAACATTGGAGATGCAATACTCTTTGTCCTTGGCGGACTCTCTGCCAAGGCCATGAGGGCGACGAGAATTAGTGACTTAATATTCGCGGGAACCAAAAGCGAGCCTCCAGCTAAGTACGCCGAAGTGGCAATATACTTCAACAACGAGGATAGGGGGTTTCCGATAGATGAGGATGAAGTCGTGATTAAGAGGAGAGTTTACCCAGATGGAAGGAGCACGTACTGGCTGAACGGAAAGAGGGCCACAAGAAGTGAAATTTTAGACCTCTTGAGCGCTGCAATGATATCCCCCGAGGGTTACAATATAGTTCTCCAGGGAGACATAACGAAGTTCATCAAGATGAGCCCCACTGAAAGGAGGCTGATAATTGACGACGTTTCGGGCATAGCGGAGTACGATGCTAAGAAGGAAAAAGCCCTTCAAGAGCTAAAGCAGGCTGAAGAAAACCTTGCGAGGGTTGACCTTCTTATAAGAGAGGTAAAGAAGCAGCTTGACAAGCTTGAGAAGGAGAGGAACGATGCCCTGAGGTACCTTGATTTGAAGGAGAGGGTAGAGAAAGCCAGGATTTCCCTGCTCCTCGGCGAGATAAAGAGGCTTGAGGAGGAGTTGTCTTCCAATGAAGCGAGAAGGAGTAAGATAGAGGAAGAGATCAAAGCGCTAGAGAGGAGGATAGAGGAGATAGCTAGGCTTATCGTCGAGAAGGAAAATGAGCTGAGGAGGATAGAGGAGGAGCTTGAAAGGGAGAGTGGCGAGGAGGCCCTTAAGATAACAAGGAAGATTGGGGAGATAAACTCTAAGATAGAGCTTGCTAAGAGGAACATTGAGGTTGGAAAGAAGGAGCTTGACGAAGCCCAAGTGAGGCTGATAAGAGCCAAAGATGAACTGAAAAAGATTCTCAGCGAGATAGAGAAAACCAAGGGTGCAATAAACAGGTGGTCTAAGAGGAAGGATTCCCTAATAGAGGAAATAAAGGCAAAGGAAGAGGAAAGAAACCTTTTGGTAGTTAGGCTGGGAGAGATAGACAGGACTTTCGCCGTTGCGAGAGAGGAGTTTGATTCAGTGGTTAGGGAACTTGAGAATGCTAAAAAGGAGCTCTACGAAGGGGAAGCTGAGATAAAAAGGCTTGAGAGCGAAAAGGAAAAGTTGCAGTCTCAAATTCTCGTTCTAAAGGCGAGGCTACCTGGCATTAATGATAAGGTTAAGGAGCTCAATTCTTTACTTGAGGAGAAGAAGGCTCAGCTCAGTGAGCTGGAAGGCAAGCTAGCCTCTATCTCCTCTCGCAGGAGAAAGGTTGAGGATGAAATTGAGAAGAAAGGGAGAGAATTAGAAAATGTAAAATCTAAGCTCGACTCCCTCGAAAAAGAACTCATAAAAGCCGAGGCTCAGGGCGAGATTAGAGGGAATAGGGCAATAGATGCCCTAAAGAACTCGGGCATTCCTGGGATTTACGGAACTCTGGCTGAGTTAATAAGGGTTAAGGATGACAAGTATTTGATTGCGATTGAGGTTGCCCTCGGCAATAGGGCGGACAACGTAGTCGTTGAAGATGAGCTCGTTGCCGAGAAGGCTATTAAGTTTCTGAAGGAGAACAGGCTTGGGAGGCTAACCTTTCTCCCCTTGAACAAGATAAAGCCAAGGACGCTAAATGATTCTGTCGGTATTCCAGTTACGGATGTAATCGAATACGACCCCAGGATAGACAATGCGGTCAGGTTCGCCCTGGGCGATACGGTCATAGTGTCCTCAATGGAGGAGGCAAGGGCCCACATCGGAAAGGTCAGGATGGTGACCTTGGAGGGAGAGCTCTATGAGAAGAGCGGAGCTATAACTGGAGGTCACTACAAGCCGAGGGGTTTGGCTGTAGATACGAGGAAGCTTAAGGAGGAAGTGGAATCTCTAAAGGCCAAGAAGGAAGCCCTCGAGGCTGAGCTTAATTCTCTTAAAGTTGAGCTTAAGGCTTTGGAGAATCAAGGCTTTGAGCTCAGGATAAAGATCAGCGATATTGAAAAGGAAATAGAGATAACGAGGAAAGATCTTGATAGGCTTTTAGCTGAGAAAAAAGCGATAGAAGGGGAAATTAAGGATTCAGAGGACAAAATAAAGAAAATAGAAGAGACAATTCATGCTAAGAGGGGAGAACTGGCAAAGCTCAGGGGCAGGATAGAGAGGCTTGAAAAGAAGAGAGACAAGCTGAAGAAGGCCCTTGAAAATCCCGAGGCTAGGGAACTCAGCGAGAAGATAAGGCTGATAGAGGGGGAGATAGCGAAGCTCAGGGAAGAGCTCAGCAGGGTAGAGAGTAAGCTCGAGGCTTTTGAGTCAAGGCTCAACGAGGAGTTACTCCCCAGGAAGGCTTCATTAGAGGAGGAAATTGAGGGTTTGGTCAACAAGATAAATGCCCTCAAGGCCAACATAAAGGAGAATGAAGAGGCCCTCAAGGGGCTGACTAAGGAACTCGAATCACTTAGGGAAGAGGAAAAAGAAGTTTACTCTAAGATAGAGAGGGCCAAAGAGAGCAGGAAGAACCTAGAGGGAGAAATTTCTTCATTAAGGAAGGAGAAGGAAGAACTCTCTAA
>QMUI01000207.1 GCA_003660485.1 Thermococci archaeon
AAATTGAATGCTGCTCCTGAATGTCGCACCTATTGTGTGCCAAGGGGGTGAATAGTTAATGAAAAAGTATGCTATGGGAGGAATTTTTATTTTAATCTTTTTTATTATATTCTTAACAAAAGGAGGAATGCCTGAACATATTGTCTCTCAAGTTGAAAATAGTTCCTCCCAGCACTTCATCGAGGCCAGCAATAACACTTTTCAGGGCTCAGAGATAAAACGTGAGGTTGTACCCCTAAATTCAAGCAATTTTGTATTGCCATATGTTGGTTATGTATATGGGATTCCAAATAACACAGTAGCTCAGGTAATGCTTTATTGGTGCTATCCAAAGACTCTCGTAAACCAATCGGTAGCTGTTACTGTAACTATGAACTTTGGTAGCTCTATTCTGTCAGCCTCGTACAATGGGAGAAGAATTCCCGTGTTCTATCATGGATACCTCGGAATTATCCTGCCAATAAACTTCTCACAACTTGACCTTTCAGCGCCTGGTAGTTATAAATTCCTTGACGTGCAAGGTACCCTACATTGGATTCAGGAAGGCCACATGCAGAGAATTCCGTTAAATCTTGGAAACTGGACATTTGAAACTGCAAAGGAAGAGCCAGAACTTAGGCCTAATATAACAGCGTTCTCGCTAGAAAATCTAGAATTTAATGGAGGAATGAGAGAGGTAGAATACAGTTTTGGGTTATACAACCCACTTAACACCACGATTAGGCTCGTTAATGTGAGCTTTAAGATACCTTCTAACTTAGTAAGAATAATTAAAATAGAGGTGTATAATGCTTCGACTCCTTATGAAATAGACAAATCAAGATTGGTATTAAGCAAAACTATACCGCCCAAAGAGTCAAGATACTTCGTCATAACCCTGAGGATAGATGGTAAAGTTAGAAGCCTATTTATTCAACCAAAACTTGTATACTCAGTAGGAAATAAGACTTATGCAATGCCAGGACCACCCTTTCAAGATACAGCGTTGCCTATGGCATGCACTTACAACATGAAGACTAGTTAAGATGGAGAAAGGAAAAGAATATCACTTCGGAAATTTTGAAGTCTCTTCATTGGCTTTCATAATCTTTTGCCTGTATTCCTCGTACTTCTTCCTTGCTTCCTCAGCTTTTTCTTTGTCCCCTAAGTATTCGTAAGCTTCAGCAACGTGCTTCCACCACATTGGATCCTCTTCAGCCTCTTTAAGGCAGTACTCCAAGAACTTCTGGTAGGCCTCTCTGGCAAGGTCTTCCATGCCGAGCTTTCTCGCTATATTTCCTACATCCTCCCAGAATACTCCCTCCTCCTCAGCTTCCTTCTTGTAGTACTCCAGGGCCTTCTGCCATGCTTCTCTCGCCTTTTCTTCGTTACCTAGCTCCTCATAAAGCTTCGCTACGTCCTCCCAGAACCATGGTTCCTCTTCTGCGTATCTCTCTAGAGCTTTTGCTGCTCTCTCCATATCTCCGGCCTTCTTCCAGTACTCGTGGGCTTCCTTTAAGTAGTAGGTATCCTTCTCCTTCTCGTACAGCTGTTCGTAGAGCTCGGCAGCCTTTGCATACTCTCCGGCTTTCTCATATGCCCACGCTGCGCTCTCGAGCCAGCCTAGCTTAAGGTACATTTCTGCGGCCTTCTTGTAGTTTCCGGCTTTCTCATACTTCCTCGCCGCTTGCTTGTACCTCCCAATCTCCTCTAATTTCTCTGCACTCCTAAACCTATCTGCTAAGCTTAGGTCCGGTTCGCTGATGTACCATATTCCAAATGCCACTGCAACTATGAAGAATGCTATAATTCCGCCAACTATCTTAAGCTTCTGCCAAGTAATTGAGAGGTAAGTTCCGTACGCTGATATTGCTGTGAGGGGCAGTAGCATTAGTGCGTACTTCCAGCTTTCAGCGTAGATAGTTAATCCCAAAAAGAAGCCGAGCATCAGTGTCAACCCTAGAAATCCGAGGCTTAGAATTATTCTTATTAGCATCCAAAAGCCCCATTTCCAGATTATAAATCCCGCAATACCAAGGACGACCACCGCAAGCAATCCTATGTATAACTTTAACTTATCCATCCTTCCACCTCCAAGAGAAATCTTTTATATTCAGGCTTTGGAGTGTACAGCCATTGGTTAATTTTGCCTATGACCCGATGACAGGGGACTATTATTGGATAGGGATTTCTCTTCATTGCTCCTCCTATAGCTCGGGGGGATGTTTCCAGTGCTTTGGCAAGCTCGCTATACGTTATAACCTGCCCCCTTTTAACGTTTTTCACTAACCACTCGTAGACTTTTTTCTCGAACTCCGTTAAACCTCTAAGCGAAAGTTGTGCAAATCCCTGGGCATTGCTAATTTTTCCTATTAGGACTTCATACACGATGCTTGGATACTTTGAATCAACTAGCTTTAAGTTGACTTTTACCCCTCTCCTAGCAAGAAACTTGGATAGTCTCTTTATGCTTAATTCTATGTTTCCCTCTAAGGAGTACGCTATTCCGTCTATCTTCTTATTATCCCAGAGTACTGCGATTGTCACTTCCTTCTCCTTGATTTTGAATTTTTCAATGCTTAACATTTCCGAACCCCGCGAAGTGCTCCCAGCCAAGGATTGGCATTTCCCCTTTTCCCTTAATGTAGACTCCTCTTCCTTTTTCTACTTTCCCTATTACTGTAAAATCGAAGGGCACATCTGGAATGTTCTCTGGAGGAATTGTGAATATAAGTTCAAATTCTTCACCGCTCGAAAGGGCTATTTCCGTGGGATTTGGTGAGAGTTCTTTAACCGTTGGATGAATTGGTAAGGAGCCTTCCTCAATAACGATTTTCACGTTACTTGCCCTTGAAATTTCCCATAACTCTTTGGACAATCCATCACTAATATCGATGGCAGCATTTGCTACTTCCGATAGGATCTTTCCTTCTTCAACTCTCGCTTGAGGATCTCTTGCTTTTTCAAGAACTTCTCTTGGAATATCTTCACCTTTTGACCAAAGGATAAGTGCCAAGAGTGGTCTCCCTAATTCACCAGTTACGCACACAACATCTCCTGGCTTTGCGTTGCTCCTCAACAATAGCCTTTTACCTATCCCTA
>QMUI01000208.1 GCA_003660485.1 Thermococci archaeon
ACCTTGAAGTAAAGCTCCTCTCCATCCTTGAAGCCGAGCTCCTTTGCAAGGGACTCATATCTTCCTGGGGCCCTCTTTATGTTGTACTCCATGACGTAAGGTAAGAGAACTGCATTAACCAGCCCGTGAGGCCCTATCCATGCCGCCTTGTGGCTCATTGCATGAACCAAGCCAAGCCTACCATTAAGGAAGGCTATACCGGCCATGGTTGCGGCATAGTGGATCTTTTCCCTTGCCTCCCTATCTCCATTAACGCTCCTCTCCAAGTACTCAAAGACCGTCTTCGCGGCTTTAATTGCATAAGCATCGCTGAATGGAGTTGCGGCCTTTGAAACGTACGCCTCGATTGCATGAACCAGAACGTCCAATCCGGAGTTCCTGGCGACTTCCTTAGGCATCTTCTCCGGCAACCTCGGGTCGAGGATTGCATAGTCCGGGCAGAGCTCGGGACTTACGAGGGTGTACTTTGTGTCACCTTTCTTTATGACGCTCGCGGCTGAAACCTCGCTTCCAGCCCCGCTCGTTGATGGGATGGCTATGAGCTTAGTCTTGAGCTTTGGAATAGGATTCACCTTCTGGAACCTGCTGAATATAGCTACGTCGTCGAAGTTCAAGTCAGGAACGTCATAAAAGACTTTGACGGCCTTTGCAACGTCTATAACGCTTCCCCCACCGATTGCAATGAACGTTTCAGGCTCGAACTCCCTGACCTTTGGGAGTATCTCTTCCACGGCTTCTAGGGTTGGCTCAGCTGGAACGCCTATTATAGTCTCGTAAACGGCGCCGGCCTCTTCAAGGTACTTGGTAACTTCCCCCAAGAAGCCAAGCCTGTCCATTGATCTCGATGAAAACACGAGAACCCTCTCGTTTTCGCTCACGATCTTTTCAACGTTCTTCAGTGAGCCCTCCCCAAGGAAGAGGGTAGTTTTAAGGAAGAACCTCATGCTCACTCACCCTCAAAGCTGTCCTTTATGAAGTCCTGGGCCTCCTCACTAAACTTGTCCATAGGAACTTCTTTTCCGAACTTGTCATAGACTTTCTTATCCGCGAAGTTTATCTCAAGTATCTCGTATTTCTCCTCGCTCCACTCCTTCACGTCCTCACCATGGCTTTTCATGTGCCTAGCAAGGCTGTCTATATCCACGTACTTTCCGCAGTGCTTGCACTTGTAGAAGGGCCAGAATACGTAGTCCCTCCCGTTAACTAGGCCCTGCTTTAAGTGCTCTATCAGCCTCCCACCAAGGTACTCATATATATCTTCCTGTTCCAACCTTCCACCCTTCTCAACTACCTTAAAGCCGGCCCAAACTATATGATCAGCTATATCCTGAACGGTTGGCCTAAGGAACTTCAGGGACATTATAAAGGCACCGTTGTTAATGTAGAAGGTTCCCTTCCCAGGGATCACTATAACGTCGAGAGCCCCGGGCTCCTTCTCCTGGGCAAGTCTGTCAGCTTCCTCCTTACTGCCCGCTATCCTCACCTGCAGCTTCATCCCGCTCTTCTTGTGAATTCCAATTATGGAGTTATCGTCAATGTGCCAGTGGAATTCGTCAATTGTTCGTATCTTTGCATAAACTTTTTTCATTTTTTCATCTAAGCTCTCAAACTTCATGCTCACCCACCAGAAAAAAGCTGGAATTAAAAATTAATAAAGCTTCGCGGAAAAACTTTTAAACCGAGCCAGGAGGCCCTACTTTTCCCTCGTTAGAACCATAAGGATCATTGCCAAGGCGTTCATAGTTGCGGCATAGAGGAACGCATGGGTTAGGGAGTAGGTCTGCCAGAGTACTCCGGCCATCACCGAAGCTGGAAACACGAAGATTCCAAAAACTGTGTGATAGGCTCCTATAACTGTGCCCTTCTCGAACTCCTTCGCTAGGTCAGCCATGTAAGCCCTTGGAATTGTATCTTCTATCGCGATGTATATTCCGTAGAGGATAAAGGCCAACGCAAGTTCTAAGGCGTTTCTTGCGAATGCGAAGGCTATCGAAGCTAAAGCCGCTATTCCGAAGCCAATAGTTATGAGCTTCCTCTTCCCTATCTTATCTGAGTAAGCTCCCAGGGGATAGGCTGAGAGGGCGTAGATGAGATTGAAGAGAGCATAGAAGCCCAAGCCCTGCATAACCGTTAGTCCAAGCTCTTCAGCCTTCCAGAGAGTAAAAGCATAGCTGTACCTCCCAAGGGCCCCTATCGCGACTATAACCAGGAACAGCTGAAGGTTTCTTGATCTCAATGCCGATATGCCTTTTATCTTCTTCTTAACTTCTCCGCCCTTATCGACGACGAAGAGGAGGACTATGAGAACACCTATTAATCCTGGGATCGCCGAGATTATGAATATCCTCTTGTAGGCAACGACCTTGGGTAGCTGAGAGAATACCGCTAGGAGGCCCATGGCAACTAAGGGGCCAGCAACGGCCCCCAAGGTGTCCATCATCCTGTGGAAGCCAAAGGCCTTTCCCGTTTTGCCCTTCTCGCTAGATTCGGCAATTAAAGCATCCCTGGGGGCCGTCCTTATTCCCTTACCAATCCTGTCCACTATCCTCAGGGCAACGAACTCCCACCAGCTACTTATGAATGCCAGGGAACCTTTAGCTATGGCTGAGAGCGTATAGCCCAGGGCAACGAAGGCTTTTCTCTTCCTGAACCTATCGCTGAAGTATCCAAACAGAACCTTGAACAGTGAGCTTAAGCTCTCTATCAGCCCCATGATTGAACCGCTGAGGGCCTTTCCTATACCCAGGATGTCGGTGAGGTAAGTGGGAACTATGGGCATTATCATCTCGCTGCTCATATCGTTGAGGAAGCTGACTATTCCGAGGAGGAAGACGTTCCAGCTTATCCCGAATATCTTCTTCTCCTTCATTCATATTCCCCCAGTAGTTCTTTACAGAGCTCTCTAACCCTTTCACGGCCTTCTTGGAGAGCCTTCACGCCCTTTTCCGTTATCTCATACACGCGTATCCTTCTTCCTTCTCTAACCTCCCACCTGCTCTTTAGCAGCCCCTCCTTCTCCATTGAGTGGAGCAAGGGATAAATAGTCCCTGGGCTGA
>QMUI01000209.1 GCA_003660485.1 Thermococci archaeon
AACCTTTCTTTGATTTGGGGTTAGTGAGTCCCAAATTTCTTCAAATAGCTCAGATGCTTTGTTTAAAGCTTCATTAAGTGTTATTCCTAAATCCTCCCTGCTAATCCTCCTTTTTTCCTTGGATTACTGCATTGAGCCACAACTTCTGGCAGAGCATTTGGGTATAGTGTGGATGGCCCTTTGTGATGTTCAGTGTCTCGCCGATAACTTCTGCCTCAACGGCTAGTCTACTCTCTTCGAACTTCTTTAGGATAAATTTAGCGAATTCATCCCCCGGAATCCTCTTTTTTAATTTTTCAAGTTCCTCTTCTCGGTCTGCGAAGTGTTCTTTATCCACTATTCTGCCGTATATGAACGGAGGCCTCATTACACCTTCACCTGTAACAGTTTTTAGTCTTGTATTGTATTTTTGGAAAGCCATTTCAAACATTTCAAAATATTTAAATAATCAGATAGCTATCTAAACGTGGTGACGCTCATGCACCCAAAGATTAGGACACTTCTTGCGAAGTTCTCCCGGGTTGAATTAATCCCCTGGGAAACACCAATCCAGTACCTTCCCAGGATAAGTGAAATGCTTGGTGTTGAGGTCTATGTAAAGAGAGATGACCTCACGGGCCTAGGGATAGGAGGAAACAAGGTGAGGAAGCTTGAGTTCCTCCTGGGGGATGCCTTAGCTAAGGGTGCAGACACGATAATAACAATGGGTGCTGTCCACTCGAATCATGCATTCGTAACGGCCTTAGCCGCTAAGAAGCTTGGACTTGATGTCATCTTAGTGTTGAGAGGAAAAGAGACCCTGAAAGGTAACTATCTCTTGGACAAGCTGATGGGAATAGAGACGAGGGTTTACGATGTTGAGAAAACTCCCGATTTGATTCCATATGCTGAGAAAGTTGCTAAGGAATTAGAAGAGCAGGGCAAAAGGCCATATATAATCCCAATAGGTGGAGCATCTCCGGTTGGAACCTTGGGCTACGTCAGGATGGTAGGGGAGTTATCAACTCAGATAAGCTCGCTAGGCCTAAAGTTTGATACTATAGTTGATGCAGTGGGAAGCGGCGGCACTTTAGCTGGAATACTCCTAGGCCTTGAGCTGGCAGGTCTTGAAGTGGAGCCAGTTGGTATGGCCGTGGGGATCTTTGGTGAGAAGATGACACAGAAGGTCGTTGACTTAGCTAAGGAAACTGCAAAGCTTTTAGACGTGAGTGTAGAGCTTAAGGAGCCCAGGATTTATGATTACAGCTTTGGCGCTTACGGTAGGATAGTTAGGGAGGTTGCGGAGCTAATAAGACTTGTTGGAACTAAGGAGGGAATCCTCCTTGACCCGGTGTACACAGGTAAGGCTTTCTATGGCTTAATGGACCTCGCGAAGAGGGGAGAGTTAGGCGAGAGGATTCTATTCGTACATACGGGCGGAATGCCCGGAATATTCCACTACGGCGAGGATATGCTTAGGCTGTTAAATCTTCAATAGCAAGAGAGATACTACTCCTGCTATCGCAAACCCTACCCTCATGATTTCTGATTTTTCTCCTCCTATAGCTTCGCCCAAGAGAACGAAAGATAACCCGACAACGCCCATATCATAGATTACGTAGCCAAGCTTTGTGAGGATTGATGCAGGCAATCCTATTGCGGAAATCATTGCTCCAAGTAGCATTGTGTCTAGAACTCCAGCAACGACACCATTTTTGGCCCCTTCCAGTGCCATAACTGACCTCTTTGGTTAGTTAATCAATTTAAACTTTTAACTTTTTGATCATAACCTTTATGGGAAGAGTTATAATGTTCTTCTTTAAAAGGGGTGTCGATGGGTGTGAGGAAGCTTTTGTTGATAGTTTCCTCTTTAATAATCCTCCTTGTCCTTCTTACCCACAGTAGCGAGCACAGCGTCGATAACTCTGCTATGCGGGAGTTTCTGGAATCTCAGTATGTGCCTGAGGTGGGTCTCCTTAGGGCTTCCATAACCTCATATCCGGACAACGAGACTATATGGCTTGCCAACGATAATGTTCTCGCTGAGAGGGCTTTAAGGTTGCTTGGCTCTCCTCTTTGGAGGAACGTCAGCGAAGCCCTTAGGAGGTACAATATCTCCTATAACGGGAGAATTGATCCTCTCCTGGGTAAGCCCTTAAATGAATTTTTCTGTCCAGAAGTAATCACGATTGGAAATGTTTACTCGAAAAAGTTCAATACGACCCTTCTTCTAAAGCTCGAGCGAGCTAACGAATCCTGTAGGATGGATGACTGGCAGGAGTACGCTGACCTTCTAGCCTATGGAGCCTTGAGCGATCTCTTAGTTGGAAACGAAACTGGTGCCTTTACCATGTACTTAAGGCTATTAAAAATGTGGGATGGCTACGGCTTTAGGGACAAGGCATTTTCTGGAGTGTATCAGACTTACAAATGCGCCCTGTTCATATACCTGTATAAGTCCCTGGGAATGCCGAAAGAAGGGAGACATGTTTATGGGGCATGCATTCAGATAATAAGTGAGCTTCAAGCGGATAATGGGGGAATAATCACGGGTTATAGGGTGGTTGATGGAAATGTTGTCCCGGTTGGGGATGCAAATACTGAGACGACATCTATCGTTGCCATATCCCTCCTCGGTGACCGGTAAGCTTTTCTATTTCCTTAAGTCTTTTATACAATAAACCAAAGCTCCATTTGGTGAGGATGATGAAGGCGTTCATAGCTGAAAACGTTCGAGGCATCTATGCCTTCGACGAAAACGGCAATCTCATAGCTAAGAGGTACTACACGGATAAGCCCGAGAGGGTTCTTGACAAGCTCCTTAAGGGAGAGTTCGTTGAGGATCTTAAGGCTCTTTTGAAGGAGCTCAAGGAGAATGGATACAGTGAATTCGTCTTCGAGCACCCAGAGCTCAGCAGGAAGGCGAAGGAGCTCGGCTACAATGCTACAACCGAGTTCCCTAACCTTGCAGGTGAGAGGCTCAGGAGCAATCCCGAGGAGTTCCTGGGGGGTAACTGGTTCGAGGACTACTATAGAGTTGGCGTTGACCTTACAAGGCTCAGAATTCAGGAGCAGAG
>QMUI01000210.1 GCA_003660485.1 Thermococci archaeon
AGCAACAGGTAGAACGGTCTGTCTATACCAAAGCTAGGCTCGAGAACGTGGGGCACTATCTTCTCTCCGGTGATCTTCTCCTCAACTTCCTTTATTATGAAGTCGTCCTTTTCAAGCTCGTAGCCATCGACGGTAACTTTACCCCTTTCCTCAAGCTCTTTAACTAGAGCTTTAAGCCCTTCCTGGGACATTGACCTAATTTTCTCGTTGATTTTCTTTGCATCCCCTTTAAGCTTGGGCCCGACCCTCTTCATGTTGAGTGACACCTGTAGCTTTTTCACTATCTTCGGCTTGTCATAGTGTATCATCACCGTAAGGTCAGCACCGCTCATCTTCATGTGCCTGCTAAGGTCATAGTCCGTTCTATAGGCCAGGCCAACGCACTCAACCCAGCCAAACCTTTCACTATAAATCTCCGCATCCCAGGTGTCGGCTGAGTAGTGAGCCCTCTCCTCGGGTAATTGTTGCCTGAACCTTATCTTGTCCTCGGGAATCCCTATATCCAAGAGAATCCTCTTGATCATGACCATATAATAAGCGAAGAATGTGTTCATTAGATAGCCCTTCTTAACTGCCTCTTCCGCCGTAACCTCTATCATGCCAAGATCCTTCAGCTGATGCTCTATTGGATAAAGCCTTAGCTTCTCGTCCTTGACTTCGTTGAAGTGCGGGTGCTCAGTCTCGTTGGGGTTAAAGAATATCTCAACCTCGGCCTGAGTGAATTCCCTAAGCCTTATCATTCCCTGTCTCGGGGATATTTCGTTTCTGTAGGCTTTTCCTATTTGGAACACTCCAAATGGGAGCTTATTCCTTGCAAATGTATTTAACCTCTTGAAGTTCACGAAGATTCCCTGGGCCGTTTCTGGCCTTAGGTAAGCCTTCTTATCCTTGTAAGGTCCAATATAAGTTTCAAACATAAGATTGAAGTACCAAACGTCGCTTAACTCCCCACCGCACTCAGGGCACCTTAGGTTGTGCTCTCTGATTATCTTCGTCATCTCTTCAGCGCTTTTGCCTTCAACGTCTATTCCCAAGGCTTCCTCTATCAAGTGATCAGCCCTAAATCTTGCTCCACACTTTTTACACTCAACGAGGGGATCGACGAACTTCTCAACGTGGCCACTGGCAATAAAAACCTGCTCCGGGGTTATATCTGGCGTTTCGATCTCAAAGAACCCTTCCCTTATGAAGGCCTCCCTGATTTTCCTCTCTATTTTCCTCTTCATTGTAGCTCCCAGAGGACCGTAATCGTAAAATCCCCTTGATCCGCCATAAATCTCAAAACTTCCCCAAGCAAAGCCTCGCCTCCTCATTAGATCTTGAAGGTACTCGTACTTATCGAACTTCTCACCCATGGCCTAAACCCCTAACTGAGGAAGGTTAAGATCTAAAAAGCTTTGTCTATAAGGGTTGGCGATATGATAAAGTTGAAGTTACCACATTCGTACTTTGAGGATCATGGGGATACAATAAGGTTAGTCTGGAGAAGAACCCTCATAGCGGACTATGAAAAGAGGGAGATTAAGAGAGCGATAAAAAGGAAGTTCCGCACACCAGTTGAAATTAACGTTCAGGATGGGTTTCTAGTCATAAGCACGGATAATAATGAGGTAGAAAAGTTCGGTGCATTTTTCATTCAGAACTACCTTGGCGAGAGACTTAAGAACAGGTACACGAGAAGGAGGGATCTGTACATCCACGAGGGAATGGACATCCCCCTGCTGGGGTATAATGCCTTTGGCCTCATAGATAGGGGGACAAACCTAATTCAGGTGAGAGGTTCAACGGGATGTAACTTGAGTTGCATCTTCTGCTCCGTAGATGAAGGACCGTACTCGAGAACAAGAAAGCTCGACTTCGTAGTTGACATAGATTATTTAATGAAATGGTTCGATTGGGTTGCCCAGCAGAAGGGCAAAGGGCTCGAGGCCCACTTAGATGCCCAGGGAGAGCCTCTACTTTACCCCTACATAGTAGAGCTCGTGCAAGCATTGAGGGATCATCCGCATGTTTCTGTTATTTCCATGCAGAGCAATGGAGTTTTGCTTAATGACAAGCTTGTTGAGGAGCTTGCTGAGGCCGGCCTTGACAGGATTAATCTATCAATCCATTCTCTCGATCCGGAGAAAGCAAAGATGCTGATGGGAATGAAGGATTACGATCTAAACCATGTCCTTGAGATGGCAGAGGCTTTAGTGAACGCTGGAATCGACGTTCTAATAGCTCCGGTAATAATCTTTGGAGTTAATGATAACGAGGCTGAGGCCTTCATAGAGTTCGCGAGGAAAATAGGAGCTGGAAAGAGATGGCCCGCTTTAGGTTTCCAAAATTATATCCCCTACAAGTTCGGAAGGAATCCTGTCATAGCAAAGCCAGTTCCCTTCAAGGAATTCTACGAATGGTTGAGAAAGCTTGAGGAGAAAACCGGAATGAAGCCCTTAGTTTTAAAGCCCCACCACTTTGGCATGCATCCTAGGCCATTTATCCCTTTAGCATTTAAGAGAGGAGAAGTCGTCAAGGCAGAGGTTGTCCTCCCAGGGAGGATGGAGGGTGAAATGATTGCAAAAGCCAGGAACAGGCTGATTCAAGTGATAAACACGAATGCGAAGGTAGGGGACAAGATTAAGGTAAGGATCGTTAGAACTAGGCATGGAATATACGTAGCGACAAAAGTTTAAACAAACAAATAAAATAGACTTTATTACAACTAAATCTTGTGGTAAGCATGATGGGATCAATGGGGGTCTTAGGATTAGGGCTAGTCGTCCTTGTAGTTGCGTTTATCGTGTATTTACTTGTTGAGGCAATTTTCATTTATGGGGGCGCAAAGCTTGCGGGAATAGAAAATGCTAGCTTTGGAAAAGCATTCATAGCAGTTCTCGCTCTCGTTATACTTATGCCAATCTTTAGAGCAATATTTCACCTTGTTTTCTTCTTCATGCCAATAGTTGGCAAACTCCTAGCAATGTTCCTCACATTCATGGCAGAGTTATGGATAGTAAAAGTGATCTTCTCAACGAGCTGGATAAAGGCCCTAATAGCTACATTAATG
>QMUI01000211.1 GCA_003660485.1 Thermococci archaeon
ACCCCTCCAGCTGTTGTCACGATAACGTCAACCTTACCCTCCTTCACGAGCCACGCAATTATCTCGCGTAGGCCGGAAGAAATTATGTTCGACGTGTAGCCCAGGAAAACCCTAACCTCCTCTCCTCTGGCGCGCTTCTCCTCAACCTTCCTCCATATCTCTATCGCCTTCCCAAGGTGAGTTGCCTGAAAGCCTATCCTCTCGTAGTAGTCGAGGGCTTCCTCTAGGCTATGGATGTCGTCAAGCCAGGGACCCTCGATTGGAGTTCCCTCTATTTCCTCGCTCTTCTTCAGGACTATCTCTTTGGGCTTGGGCATAGGGGTTGGTATTCTTGTGCGTATTTAATAATTACCCCATTTTCTTTCGTTGGAGAATACATTATAAATATTGATTTGTTTGATATTTAGCTAGGGAGAGAGGATGAGCGAAATCTTAGTGTCTATTCCCCAAGACTTGGCCATAATCCTTAAGGTTAATGAAAGGGAACTCCCAAAACTGGTGAAGGTATACCTAGCGATTGAACTTTACCGTGAGGGAATAGTTAGCCTTGGAAAAGCAGCCGAAATAGCTGGAGTTAGTAAATGGGAAATGATGGAGATTCTGGCTTCAAAAGGCATACCTCTCCAGTATAGTGAGGAGGATCTAAGAGAAGATGTGAAAACCTTGGAGAGATTACTATGATGGTAGAATTAATGTCTCTGATAGCCCTAGCCAAGATTGGAAAGTTAAAAGTCCTAAAGGAACTTTTTGGTGAGATAATAATTCCAAAGGCCATTTGGTATGTATTTCTCAGAATTTAAGTCTAAACTCAGCTGATCAAAATTCTCCAGTAGTTTTAAGATGCGATGTTCCCGTGTTCACTTAATTTAAACACTATATAGTAATGAACCCATGTCTTGTTAAACAATCAATAATTTTTTATATGGTTGTTTAACAACTTGAAACATGAGACAACTTGCAATTAGGTATGTAGTCTCAAGATTTGGAGGAAATGCTATTACAAAAGAGGAGCTGAAAGATATTAGTAAGAGGTTTGGCATTGATATTGACTATTTTGTCAACTACATGCTATCTCAAGGCTACATAATCAGAATCTTAAGGGGCGTGTACTATGTTAGAACTATTGAAGAAATCGGGTTAAAACTGGCTCCTAACGTGTTTAGAGTTATTGCCAAAGGCCTCAACAAGCTCAAGTTAAGGTGGTACTACGGGTTGTTCACTGCCCTGAGGCTAAATGGCATAACCCACGAATACTTCAACACAATATTTGTTCTCAATGATAAAGTAGTTCGATCAAAAACCGTTGAAATTCTTGGAGAAAACGTCAAATTCATAAAAATAAAACCTGATCTAGCCTCTTTTGGAATAATTAAAAGTGATGAGGTAAGGTTCTCAGATCTTGAAAAAACGATCTTGGACTTCGTATATCTCTCAAGGTACAACAAGAAACTCAAACCACGCGCAGAGGGAGTTTTAGTAGAATACAAAGACAAGATTAACTGGGTTATCCTGTGTAATTATTTACAAAAATATCCAAAAAGCGTACAAAGGGAGGTTTTAAAGTATGAACGAGAGGGAATTTGCTGAATTCATAGTCCAAAAAACTGGAATTAAAAAGAGAGACCTTATACGAAAGGATATAATCCTTCACTCAATCTTGAGAGAGTTGTACTCAAACGATCACTTTTCTGATAACTATCTCTTCAAAGGAGGGACATGCCTAATTAAATGTTATCTCGGCTACTACCGCTTTAGTGTTGATCTGGATTTCACAAGTAGAAATCCTCAAATGTGGCTGGAACTTTCAAGACGAAACCGGGAAAGGGAACTCAAAGCTGAAGCTATAAAACTTGCAGAGCTAATTGAGGGTATTGCCAACAAAAGGAGTCTAGAATTTAAAGCAGATTTGAGGGACAGGAATTATGTAGAATTTGGGGGAGGCTCAAGGATGATCACCTTTAAGCTGTATTATCCTGAAGAGGTGATGCGCGAAATGATAAAGATTCAAGTTAACTTCGTAGAAACGCTCCTTTTTGAGCCTAAAAAAGTCAGTGCTAAATCCTTACTTTCAGAAGTCAAACTAAATGATGAGGAGAAAGTATATTTCTTTGAGTTCCTTGAAGATTATTCTGATGTCGTTGTTTCTGCATATGATCTCCGAGAAATCCTAACAGAGAAAGTCAGGGCACTTTTAACTCGAAAGAATTTGAAATTCAGGGACATCTACGACTTATATTATCTTGAAAAAGAAGCGGGTCTAAGGGTTGAAGATTATACTGAGGAGATAGCTCAAAAGCTTTTATTTGCACTGAAATTTGAAAGGTACTCCATTAACTTTCAAAAGACCATAGATTCATTGTCGTTCCTTGATACCACTTCGGCAAAAGATGAATTATTTTTGCTGAATGTTTCCTTTAATGTCGAAGATTTCAAAAAGTTTTTGGAAAGGTTACGCGACCACATTTTAAACAATTTAGGCAAAATCAGAAATGTAGAGCCAACAACCGCGTAGTAGATTTACAGAGATCAAACAACGAGAAGTGAGGCATTAAGGCAGTAAAGGGATCTATATAACAAGATCGAGAATGCCACGAAAGGTGGTAGAGACGCTCAAGTTTTTGGTTTAATCCTCACTCCTCAACCTCCTCCAAGAGCCTTTTGACGGCCTCTTTTTCTAATTTGGCCTCTTCCTCATCTAAAAATAAATACCCAGCTCCGAGGAGATCCAAGAGATGTGCCAGCTTTTCTGCATCAAGCTTGAGAAACTCAGCAGCTTTCTCGAACGTTATCTGATGGGAAACCAATAGGTTCAACACTTGATACACTTCTTTCTGCATATTTTTTCACCTAGGTTAATAAGATAAAAACTCGAAATTTGGTCAACAATCGTTTTAGGAGAAGGAGGAGGGAATAATATATGGGCGGAATTTTAACCGAGAGATAGTCACTTAACCATAACGGCCCAGAACCTCTTAGCGTTCTCCTTGAGCTTCCTTTCATAGTCAGAGTACACCTTCACTTCCCCAAAGACCTCCCCTCCCAGAAGTCTAA
>QMUI01000212.1 GCA_003660485.1 Thermococci archaeon
ATGTAAAAGCCTCATTATAATGGCCTCCTCAATAAATTGACTCCTATTTCTCGTAATCTTATCAAGAACATCGAACACAACTGGATCGAGCGTGATGCGGACAGGTATCCTAACTCTCTTTTTGGTTTTTGAGCCATATCACTCTTCCCATTAGTGTGGCGCACCATCGTTATATATTATGCACAACTGGCTTTATAACCCTCTTAAAGGTTCTAAATAATAAGAGAGAATCGAAGAGGTGATGAGTCATCCTAATTATCGGAATTGATATAATCAGTGAGAATCCCAAAAGGTTTGCCGTTGTAACTTGGTTTAATGGAAAGATTGAGAGAAAGGGAGAGTTTAACTTATATCGACTAATCCGGTTTATTAGGGCCAAGAGACCAGACATAATTGCCATGGATAGTGTTACCGAGTTAGGGGAGGATTTGAGGAAGTTCCTTCGTGCACTTCCCGAGGGGACCAAATTAGTTCAAGTAACTGGAAGACCAGGGGAACAAAGATCACTGTGGAGTTTAGCTAAGGAGCACGGAATTAGGATTACGGATAAGTTCGATCCATACGAGGAAGCAAAGGTTGCTGCCCTTCTCGCTTCTAAAGGAGTTGGTTATGAGGTCTTAGCTTTTGAAGACGAAGTCTTAATAACGGTAACTAGGGGAAGGAGCCAAGGGAAAGGAGGATGGAGCCAAGATAGGTATAGAAGGAGGGTGCATAGCTTAGTCCAGGCTAAGGTTAGACAGATTGAGGAAGCCCTCAGGAGGGCAGATATACCCTTTGACTTGGAGATAGAGGAGAGGGATTACGGCGTCTCGAGAGGAGAGTTCAAAGTTTATGCCAGCAGGGAGGAGCTTGCAGGGTTGGTAAAACCAATGCGAGGTGGAGACGTTGAAGTTAGGATAAAGCCAGTCGAAAGGAAAGTTCTTGAATTCGTCCCCCTAAAGGCCGAAACTGCAATAGAGGAAAGGAAGAGTATCATAGTTGGTCTGGATCCTGGGATAACCGTTGGGATCGCCGCGATAGACCTTGACGGTAAGGTACTTGCAATATACAGTGAGAAGAATATGGCCCTAAGCGAGATAGTCCGGTTTATAAGTGAAATTGGGCATCCGGTGATAGTTGCCACCGACGTTAATCCTGCCCCAGGATTAGTTGAAAAGATAGCAAGGTCGTTTAAAGCACAACTTTTCGTCCCCAAGGAAAGCCTCAAGGTGGAAGAAAAGAATGAACTCTTAAGGAACCTCGGAATTTCCGTTGAAGATGATCACCAAAGGGATGCCCTGGCCGCCGCCTACAAAGCATACCTAAGGTACAAGCCAAAATTCGAGCACATTGAAGCCAAGTTAAGAGAAGTTGGCTTATGGAAGAAAAGAAACGAAATAAAAGCTCTCGTTTTAACGGGATACAGCCTCGGAGAGGCCATAATGAAAGTTAAGCTTGCTGAGAGGCCAAAGGAGGAGCATCATGAAGATGTTAAGCCCGAGGTTGATGTAACACCCTACATTGAGAAGATAAAGGCTCTCGAAGAGGCAATAACGGAACTTGAGAGAGAAAATGCCGAGCTTAGGGCGGTAATCGAAGAGCAAAGGAAGATTATTGAAAGGCTGGAGAGGAAACTTGCTGAATTTGATGAAGAAGTAAGGTTTAGGGTCCTGAAAGAGCGTGAAATTAGAGCAAGAGATGAAAGAATAGCTATTTTGGAGAAGAAGCTAAGAGAAGAAAAAGAGAAAGTTGAAATTTTAGCAAGAAAACTTGCTCAAACTAGGAAGATGCATAGACTCGAGCTTAGTGGAAAAGTGTACCCGATGAAAGTTCTTGAGAGCCTAACTTGGAAGGCATTAGAGGAGCTTGAAGAAGATATCGGAATAAAGAGAGGCGATATATTATACGTGATAAACCCCGCCGGGGCGGGAAAGAAGATAGCAGAGCACCTCGTAAAGAAAAAGATAAAAGCCATAGTTTCCCAAAAGGAGTTGCCAGTTTCAGTTTATGAAGTGTTCAAGGAAGAGAGAATCCCCGTCCTGCTCGAGGGAGAGGATATCGAGGTAATAAGACTTGATGACTTTGCCGTTGTCAAGAGGGACGAGCTTGAGGAGGTTATTAAGAGGAAAATTAAGGAATGGGAGGAGGAAGAAAAGAGGGAAGAACTAGAGAGCGTCTTGAGGGTGATAGAGGAATACAGGATAGAGAGAGTTAAGGAGCTCATCAGAAGGGCAGAGGAGGAGAGACAATGATACTAATCATTGCCGAAAAGCCCAATGTTGCAAGGAAGATAGCTGGAGCTTTAGCCGAGGGAAGACCCATAAAGAAGAGCCTTTTTGGAGTCCCATACTACGAGCTCTTCAGGGATGGTAAAAAGTTAATCGTTGCCCCTGCTGTGGGCCACCTCTATGGGCTAGCTCCTAAGCAGGATTTCTTTGGCTACCCAATATTCGACATAGAGTGGGTTCCAGTTTATATAGCCGAAAAAGGAAAAGAATACGCTAAGGACTACATAAAGCTTCTCTCAATCCTTGCTAAAAGGGTTAAGGAGTTCGTAGTGGCATGTGACTATGATACCGAAGGCGAAGTTATAGGGTACACAGCTCTCAAGTACGCCTGCGATGTTGATCCCAGGAGAGCGAAGAGGATGAAGTTCTCCGCGCTAACTAAGAGGGACTTAGTGAAGGCATGGTACAATCTTGAGCCTACAATAAACTTTGGAATGGCAAATGCCGGAATCGCAAGGCATGTGCTTGACTGGTACTGGGGAGTAAACCTATCTAGAGCATTAACCCACGCAATAAAGAAGGCTAGCGGAAAATGGATAGTCCTAAGCACAGGTAGGGTTCAGGGGCCTACATTAAAGTTCCTTGTTGAAAGGGAAAGGGAAATTCAGAATTTCGTTCCAAAGCCTTACTGGGTTATAAAGCTTATCCTTGAAAAGAACGGGCAAAAATTCATCGCCAATTACGAGAAGGACAAAGTCTGGAATGAGAACGAGGCGAAGAGAATAGTTCTCGAGGCGAAGAAAGGGCCAGTAAGGGTAGCCGATATCGAGGTTAAA
>QMUI01000213.1 GCA_003660485.1 Thermococci archaeon
CTCCGCCGAAGACGCCTCCATGCCTCGCCAGCTCTTCAGCGACTGCGACATCACCAACCTTGGTTCTAGCTACTTTTCCGCCGAGATCCCTAACGTAATCATCCAAAGCGAAGCCTGCATCCACGGTTGTTACTACAACTCCTTCCCCGTACTTCCTGAGCATGTAGCCTGCAATGAGGGAGAGCATAACCTCGTACTCAACGAACCTTCCGGTGTCATCCACAACTCCAATTCTATCGGCATCACCATCGTGAGCTATTCCTACATCCGCGTTCATAGCTTTAACAGTTTTAGCCAGCATCTCAAGGCTCTTCGCGTTTGGCTCGAGCTCCCTAACGAAGAACCCGCTTGGATGAGAATTCAGGCTTATAACCCTGTTCCCGAGCTCTCTCTGGAGGTAAGGGCTTAAGATTGAACCAGCTCCATTGCCTGTATCAACAACAACGGTGTAAGAATCTTCAAGTTTTATTGTTTTTAGAACCTCCTCTATGTACTCATCTCTCGGATCTTCTTTTGTCAGCCTTCCAATCTCATTCCACGGAACCCTCTTAAACTTGTCAGAGTCCATTATTTCCTCAAGCTTCTTTTCCTTATCTGGAGTGTAGGCCATTCCATTCCTGTCCCAGACTTTGATTCCATTGTACTCTGGGGGATTGTGGCTTGCCGTTATCGTTACCCCTGCATCCGCCTCGTAAAGCTTAATTGCGAAGCCCGTAAGGGGCGTTGGAGCAAGACCTATATCAATCACGTTAATTCCAGTAGCGAGAAGACCACTTATAACGGCATTTTTTAACATTTCGCTACTTGTCCTCGTATCCACTCCAATAACGACGGTTCCTTCCTCAAGGTAAGTTCCTAGAGCAAGACCAACCCTTAGAGCAAGCTCGGGGGTTAGCTTTTCATTAACAACCTCTCTTATTCCACTCGTTCCGAAGTACTTACCCATTCTAGACCCTCCATCATTTTATCCTTTGTAAGATATCGTTCCTTACCCTCACTAAAGCCTTTGCCCTTTCAACGGAAACGGGGTTTTCGGTGACTCCACCTTCCTTAACCCAAGTCCCAACTATGAATCCGTCCGCAAATTTAGCAAGTAAAGGTAAATTTTGAGGATTGACACCAGAACCAACTATAACTGGAACCCCACTTACTTTTTTGACAGTTTTGAGATCCTTCAAGCTAACTTCGCTTCCAGTTCTAGAACCGCTTACTATTACGGCATCTGCTCCTCCCCTCTCCACGGTATCAAGGACTGCATCCTCTAGCCGAGAGAAGTGAACCGCATGCTTAACATGAACGTCGGCAAAAACTTTGACCCCAGGAAGTAGCCTTCTCATAAGAGCAAGATCCCTAGCACAACCCTCTATTATCCCCTGATCGGTAAAGGCTACCCCTGTGAGAACGTTCACCCTTATGAACTCAGCCTTCACAGAGTACGCTATTCCATAGGCAGCTATGCAGTCATTCCTCAGCACGTTTATGCCGATTGGTATAGACACCTCCCTGCGAACCTCTTTAGCAACAACAGCAAAGGAAGCAACTGTCTCCTTTCCAACCTCCTTGGCAAATGGGTAGTCTCCAAAGTTCTCAACTATTACTGCATCAAAGCCAGCCTCTTCGTACGCCCTTGCATCCCTTGTGGCGTTCTCAATAACATCCCCAAGATCCCCTGAGAACCTTGGGGATCCTGGGAGGGGCCTTAGGTGAATGACGCCTATTAGAGGCTTGCCTTCGAAGTTCATGGATTGAATTAAAAAGTTAAGGATGTAAAGCTTTTCGGTGATTGAGGATGATAGATGCTCACGCTCACGTTGAGTTCTACAAAAAGGATCATGAGGAGATAATCAGGGCGGCTCAAGATAAGCTCAGGGCGATAGTTGACTCAATAACTGAGTACAGGAAAACCCACGTCTGGAAGAGCTGGGATCTGCTGAAGCCTTATTTCGGTTTTCTCTTCCCTACCCTGGGCTACCATCCGAACGAGGCTAGGAGGGGGAACTGGGAGAAAGTTAGGAAGGTGGAGAATTTCATTAGAGATCATGCGAAGGAGATATACGCGATAGGTGAGATAGGCCTAGACTATTTCCACGCGAAAACAGAAAGGGAAAAGGAGAACCAGAGAAGAATATTTGAGCACTTTTTGGAGCTCGCCGTGGAATTAGATTTACCTGCTGTAATACATGCAAGAGATGCAGAGAGGGAAGCTTATGAACTCGTGCAGAAGTTCGGAGTTAAGGCATATTTCCACGCTTACACGGGGCCTGTAGAGGTAGCGAGGGAAATAGCAGAGAATGGGCACATAATCGGGATAGTAACTGGTATAGTCTTCATACCTGAAGTAAGAGAGGTTGCTAAGGCCCTTGACATTGAAAGCCTCGTTGTTGAGACGGACTCTCCCTACATGAGTCCCTACAGGGGAGAGAGAAACAAGCCCTGGTATGTAATGGTTGCTATCGAGGAGCTTTCAAAGTTAAAGGAAATTCCGAAGCCTGAAATAGAAAAGATAACTGAGAAAAATACAATAGATTTTTTCTCGCTCCCTTTATAGCGAAATTCAAACTTTATTTTTCGCTTTTCGGACATAAGCCTTTTAAAGACTCCTCTTAGAAATTAGGTTGTCCTAACAATATTGGGAGGTGCCTAACTTGTACGTGCCATTGACGGCACTAAGAGAGGGGGAAGCAGGGGTTGTCGTTGACGTTCATGGAGGCCCCAACGCTAGGGCGAAGCTGATAGCAATGGGGATAGCTCCAGGAGTTACGGTTAGAGTCATCAAAAGCAGGGGGCCTGGACCAATGATAATAGCTATCGGTTCATCAAGGATAGCCATAGGCTGGGGGATAGCAAGGAAGATAATCGTCAGGAGGATTTAGCTATGCTGAAGACAATAGCCCTCGTTGGGAATCCAAACGTTGGAAAGACGACGATATTCAACGCCCTCACAGGATTAAGACAACACGTCGGCAACTGGCCTGGGGTTACCGTGGAGAAGAAAGAGGGAATATTCAAGTACAGGGATAAGGA
>QMUI01000214.1 GCA_003660485.1 Thermococci archaeon
CAGTATTCGCCGTGCTTAAGGGGGCTGTTGATGCAGGTTTGAACGTTCCTCACAGCCCAGAGATATTTCCTGAGGATTACAGGATAAGGGGAGAGCACATAGCTAACTATGCTAAGATGCTCAAGGAGCAGGATGAGGAAAGGTTTAGGAGGCAATTTGGCGGTTACCTTGAGAAGGGTTTGGATCCTGAGAAGCTCCCCGAACACTTTGAAGAGGTAAAGGCGAGAATTATTGAGAAGTTTGAAGGTGAGGGGGCGAGAGAATGAGCCAAGAGTGGAAGGAGTACGCCAAGAGGGTTTTGGATGAGTGGGAGCCAAAGACTAAGCTTGGAATGCTCGTTAAAGAGGGTCAGATAACTGACATTCACGAGATATTCAGGAAGGGTTACCAAATAAAGGAGCCGGAGATAATTGATGTGCTACTTCCAGAAGTAAACGCAAGGGAGAACCAGGAGATCCTTGACATAGCTCTAACGGTTAGGATGACGGACAGCGGTAGGAGGGTCAGGTTCAGGGTTCTTGCTGCGGTAGGAAACAGGGACGGTTATGTTGGCCTTGGAATTGGCCACGGTAGGGAAGTTGGAATTGCAATAAGGAAGGCTATAAACTACGCTAAGCTCAACATAATTGAGATTAAGAGGGGCTGTGGCTCTTGGGAGTGCAGGTGTAGGAGGCCTCACTCAGTGCCATTCACCGTCGAGGGTAAAGAAGGTAGCGTTAGGGTCAAGCTTATCCCAGGACCAAGAGGTCTCGGTCTCGTCATAGGTGACGTCGGTAAGAAGATCCTGAGGCTCGCGGGCATTCAGGACGTGTGGTCTCAGACCCTTGGTGAGACTAGAACAACAGTTAACTTCGCCAAGGCTGTATTCAATGCCCTTTACAACACGAACAGGGTCGTCATAACTCCCGAAATGATAGAGAGGTACGGAATAGTCGTTGGAAGGGCAATGCCCGCAAGCTTTACCTTGGAGTGAGGTGAGCAGAGATGGCAAAGCTTGCAGTAATAAGGATCAGGGGTAGGGTTAACGTTAAGAGGCCAGTTAGAGATACTCTCGCAATGCTTCGCCTCCACAGGGTTAACCACTGTGTCATCGTCGATGACACGCCAAGCTACCTTGGCATGCTCCAGAAGGCTAAGGACTACATAACGTGGGGCGAGATAAATGCTGAAACTCTTGCAAAGCTGATCAAGAAGAGGGGCAGACTAATTGGGAACAAGCCAGTAACGGATGAATACGTCAAGGAGAAGCTTGGCATGACAATAGAGGAGTTCGCACAGAAGGTAGTTAACGGTGAGATGAGCCTTAAGGATCTTCCCAACCTTAAGCCCGTCTTCAGGCTTCACCCACCAAGGGGAGGCTTCAGGGGGAGCAAGAAGCGCTCCTTTAAGGAAGGAGGAGCTCTTGGCTACAGGGGCGAGAAGATAAACGACCTCATTGAGAGGATGCTCTGAGGTGGGCGAGATGATTAGGAGGAGGAAGAAGGTTAGGAAGCTGAGGGGCAGTCACACTCACGGATGGGGATGCAAGAAGAAGCACAGGGGCGGTGGAAGCAAGGGTGGTAGAGGAATGGCCGGTACTGGTAAGAGGAACAAGAGCAAGTGGACCTGGACGATCAAGTACGCTCCAGATCACCTGGGGAAGAGGGGCTTTTCAAGACCTCCCGAAGTTCAGAGGGAAGTTAAGATTGTGAACCTTAAGTTCATCGATGAGCACCTGGATGAGCTAATGCAGATGGGCATAGCTTACGAGGAAGAAGGTAAAATAGTCGTCGATACAACTCAGTTTGCTGACAAAGTGCTGGGTACTGGTAAGCTCACCAGACCTCTCATTATAAAGGCAAAGGCCTTCTCCCCCAAGGCCGAGGAGAAAATTAAGGCTGCAGGGGGAGAGGCCGTTCTCGTTTAAACCCTTTATTTTTTGCATGATTTCCATAAAAGGGCAATGGTGTTGAACCATGGGGGCTAGGGAAGTTATTTATGCCTTGGAGAAATGGTTTCCAGAAGTTGAAAGACCAAAGAGACACGTTCCATTAAAGGAGAAGTTTATGTGGACGGGGCTTGCGTTAATACTGTACTATGTTCTGGCTGAAATCCCCGTTTATGGAATTCCAAAGCAGATACAGGATTACTTCCAGTTCCTTAGAGTTGTTCTCGCCGGTAGAAATGGCTCTCTTTTGACCTTGGGAATAGGACCTATAGTTACCGCCGGTATAATTCTTCAACTGTTAGTTGGTTCTGAAATAATAAAGCTTGACCTTGCAAATCCTGAGGATAGGAGGTTCTACCAAGCACTTCAGAGGGTATTCTCAGTATTCATGTGCTTCTTTGAGGCGACCATTTGGGTGATCGGTGGAGCCTTCGGGAGGGTCGGGATAGATGTCACTCATGCTATAGCGGTACTCATGATACTCCAGCTTGCAATGGGCGGTATAATATTGATAGTCTTAGATGAACTCGTGAGTAAGTGGGGTATTGGGAGCGGTATAAGCTTATTCATAGCAGCTGGAGTTTCACAGAGGATACTTACGAGGAGCCTTAATCCTTTAACCGATCCAAACATAATTGACCCATTAACTGGTAAGCCAGCTATCGTTGGGGCTATTCCGTACTTCATTCAGCACATACTGAAGGGAGATCTCTGGGGGGCCATCTATAGAGGTGGAACCGCGCCAGATATGCTCGCAGTTATAGCTACGATAATCGTCTTCCTCGTGGTCGTGTACTTCGAGAGCATGCGCGTTGAGATACCTTTAGGGTACAGGGGAGTAACGATTAGGGGAAGATACCCGATAAGATTCCTGTACGTCAGTAACATACCGATAATCCTTACATTTGCTCTCTATGCTAATATACAGCTTTGGGCTAGGTTGCTATATAGGTATGGACATCCATGGCTTGGAACATTTGATCCAAATACTGGAAATCCAATAAGTGGCTTTGTTCTCTACGTAATACCTCCAAGGAACATATTCACAGTTATAGACCATCCCGTGAGGGCGCTCGTGTACCTGCTAATGACCGTA
>QMUI01000215.1 GCA_003660485.1 Thermococci archaeon
CGCTTTCTTTAAAGTTCTCCAGTACTATTGAAACCCTCGTTCTCCTAGCAAGGTTTTTGAGGTACGTTCTCCTTATCTCCCTTATGAAGCTGTTCAAAGCTTCGACATCCTTGAACGTGCCTCTAATCACAAGCTGGAACTCTCCAGTTTTCTTATAGACATCGACTATGTTTCTCATCTTTAAAATTGGCCTTAGGAGGGACTCCAGCTCATGCGACTCAGGTTCCACAAGTTCAACTTCAACAATGGCAGTTATGAACTCTCCAAAAAATGAAGGGTCAATTATCGCCGAATAACCCTTTATTACGCCAAGCTTTTCAAGCTTCTCAATTCTATTCTTTATAGCAGAAGGTGTCAGGCCAACTTTCTTCCCCAATTCAGTGAGAGTTGCCCTGCCATTCTTCCTGAGTTCCCTTGCTATTATCTCATCTATTTCATCCACACCAGGCATGGCTAAAACCCGCTGATAGTGATTTTAAAAGTTACTCACTCTTCAAATTCCTTTTCAAGTTCCTCTATTTTTTGGATTATACTCATTTTTATCCTCTTCAGTAGCTCCCCTGGAGGAACCGGGACATAAATGTATCCGAGCCATCCTCTCTGGATTAGCTCTCTCTCTAGGAGACCTTTTCTGTACAGACTTAAGACATGCTCTCTAACACTTCTCTCACTAATGCCAAGCTCTTTCTGAATCTCTCTTATCCTCATTCCCTTTCTCTTTTCGACAAGAAGCTTGTATATCCTAATCTCATTCCTCTTTAAACCTATAATTCTAAGTATCGATTCTAACTTTTCTATTGCCTCCTTCGAATCCATTAGCTTCTCACCTATGAAGCTCAGTTTACATATACAAATATGTGTAAAGAATTAATAAAGGTTAGGGTCACTCAACCCATTCGTCCTCTGGGATAGCCTCCTTCTTAGCTGGAATCAAACAGACAAACTCAAAAGTCTCAGAATCCTCGTTCTTATAGCCATGGGGCTCATTTGGTGGAATGTAGATGTAGCTCCCAGGAACAACCTTAAACCAGTTCTTTCCATCCTTAGTTAGGTAGCCCTCACCTTTCACAACAAAGATCTCATGCTCCCAATCGTGCTGGTGAATTGGTATTTCGCTACCCTTCTTCATGACAAAGTACCTCATCGCAAAATTCCTGGCCCCGACTTTGGGACTTATAAGCCACCTTATCGTCACTCCCTCAAATCCGGTATCCTTTTCTGGAGTGTCCTTAACATGCCCAATGTACATCATTCATCCCCGATGCATGCTTTCAGATGGATGCATTTAAATACTTCGCAACTCTTTTTATTATTTGATGAGAATCTTAACATGGTGATGTGTATGGAAAGATATATCCAAGAGTTCAGCGTTGAGAACGTGTTTAGGGACGTAGTTAACATAGCCAGGTACCACAGGATACAGGGATCGAGTGGCATAGTGGATGCCGCAGAGTACGTTCTTAGGAGGCTTGAGGAAGAAGGAGTAGAGGCAAAAATGCTCAAGGACGAGTATGATGGCATAAGAGAGCACCTAACGTTGCCCTCGCCAATAGCCTGGGAACTCATAGGAGGAGAGCTCAAGCTCAAAGATAAAACGCTAACAACGAAAGATTCTCCACTACTCGTGATGGCACACTCTCCCTCGGGGGAAGCAAAGGGTGAAGTTCTTCCAATTTTAAGGGAAGAGGACTGGGAGAAGGCTGAGGGAAAGGTAGTTCTCGTTGGCGAGAAGTGGAGGGACGCTTATGAAAAGGCTAACAAAGCCGGAGCGAAGGCATTCATAGCTTACAGAAAGGGAACAGGTAGTGCGTTTCCCTATATAGGACTATTCCTTACAAAGAAAGATCTTGAGTGGGCCAAAATTCCCGCAGTGGCAGTTCCGGAAACAGTTGCCAATGATTTAATAGGGAAAGCAAAGAAAGGAGGAGTAGAGGTAGAAATAAAGGTTGAGACCGAGATAAAGAACAGGGAAACACTACCCATAGTGTACGCCAGGGTTGGAGATCCCCCGTACCTAGTTTTCTCAGCCCACATATGTCATCCAAAGCCGGGAGCAAATGACAACGCGAGTGGAAGTGCAATGCTCATAGAACTTGCAAGGGTCTTAAACAAAGTGAAAGGCAGAGTGGGCTTTGCGTTCGTATGGATCCCAGAGTACCACGGAACCCAAGCGTTCATTCCAAAGGTAAAGGTGGAGGATTTCTACGCCAACATAAACCTAGATATGGTTGGCGGGAGCGAAGACAGAGCGAAGTCAACGATAATGCTGGTAAGGTCACCGCTCTCAAGATTTTCACTGGTTCCAGGAATCCTTGAGCTTTATCTTGAGAAGTACAACTCTGGAGGAAAGAGTTTCTCCGGATCAATTTTACCTAAGATGAAGCTGAGGGCCTATCCATACGAGATGGGGAGTGATCATGACATATTCAACTTCTTCGGCGTTCCTGGGACGATGCCCATAACATGGCCTGACAGCTACTACCACACCTCAGCTGATACCCCAGAAAAGCTGAGCTTAGAGAGTCTCTCGATAATCGGAAAGGCTGTCCTCTCCACCGCGGTGTTCATAGCTACGGCCGAAAAATCCGAATTAGAGAGGGTCGCAAGGGGTTACACCATGAAGTACCTCGGAGAGCTCGGTATGCAGAGGAAAGTTGAGGTTGCGGAATCGCTCGTCATGGATGGGCTTGCGAGGGATTCCAAGTTCCTAGGGCTTAACATGGGCAACCAAACAGAGGAAGAGGGATGGCTTGAGTGGAAGGAGAAGGGAATAATAAGCAACAAGAAGCTAATAAGCGTGAACGAGGAGCTTGGAAGGAAGTTCAAGGAAATCATGGAAGAGGAGAGAATGCTAGTTGTTCACACGTACGAGTTCTTGATGCTGAGTGAAAAGCTCAGCGAAGAGAAGGCTTGGAAGGCTCTGAAGGATGAGTATGGAGAGGTAAAGGAGGAGAAAATTAGGAAAGCCGTCGAAATTCTAAGAGAATTCAGGATAGTCA
>QMUI01000216.1 GCA_003660485.1 Thermococci archaeon
ATCTCAGCCTGATGTGCACTCATCACACTTCAGTGGGGATGGAGGCTCATCATTGGTCATTTATGTCCCCGCTCTCAATTTTCTCCCTCTTCTCCTGGGATACTCCCATAGAACTGCAATGCCAAACTTTGTTTTAACTTTTGTTGGGATGTAATCACCTTGTTTATTTCCTCAAAGGTCTCTTCACATCCCTCATAGACTTCAACCTTTATCCTTCCTTCTCCTTTAACTGCATAAGGCCATTCCCCGATCCACACTTCAAATCCCTCTATCCAGTCCTCCCCTAAGAAGGTTGCACCCTTCATGTAGTGGTCGTGAAGGCACTTCCCCCTTCTTAAGCTCCCATAAACTGCTATTAGGGGCATTAAGATCACCAAAAAAATTAAATTAAGATTCGGGAATTATCTCGAGGGTGTAGTTAACTTTTGCCCCGCTCAGCTTTATGTGGGCTGATGCTGAGCAGTACTTCTCTTGGCTGAGCTCTATTGCCCTCCTAGCTTTCTTTTCGTCAACGTTGCCATATATTCTGTAGTGTATCGTGACCTCCTTGTATATCCTGGGATACTCATCTCTTCTTGTTCCCTCAATTTCTATCTCGAGCCCTTTGATTGGCTCCCTCATCTTCTTTAGTATCTTGACGACGTCAAATGCTGTGCATCCAGCGACGCTCAGGAGGAGCAGTTTCATTGGACTTATTCCACCCTCTCCCAGGATCACCGAGCACTTATCTCCTTCTATCCTGCCGATGAACTGCTCTCCCTCAACCCACTTCACTTTTCCTTTTACAACATCTGACATTACTTTCACTCGTTTCAGTTTTCTCGTAATCCTTTTATCTCTTTGCCAAACACTCTAAGTGATGTACATAAGGCCATTTGACCCGTGGAAATCGAGACTCTGTACGTGCCCCTTCAAGTACACGCTAAACCCTTACACGGGCTGTGATCACGCGTGCGTGTACTGCTATATAACGGGTTATATACCTAAGGCCTTCAAAGTTAGAACGAAAGACAATCTCCTTCCCTCACTGGAGAGGGAATTAAGGAAGTTTGACAAGAGGTTCATCATAGCCATGTCGTACTCTTCCGATCCTTACCCCACAATAGAGCGTGAGCTTGGGATAACCAGGAAGGTTCTTGAGCTTTTTAAGAGGTATGACGTTAGATGCCTGCTCTTGACGAAATCCGATATATTTGAGAGAGACATTGACATATTGAGCGAGCTGAGGTGTGCCGTTGGAATTACGGTCACGACCGTTGATGAGAGGAAAGCAAAATTGCTTGAACCTAACGCTCCTCCCCCCAGGAACAGGATAAGGGCTCTTAAAAAGGCTAAAAAAGCTGGAATTCCTGTTTATGCCAGAATTGATCCAATAATGCCTTTCTACACGTGGGAGGACTTTGAGGATACCCTGAAGGCTTTAGATTTTGTCAGCCACATAACGGTTTCAACGTTGAAGCTCAGACCTGACATTAAGGCTAGGATGCGTGCCAAGTTTCCTGGGCTCATGAGGAGACTTGAGCCCCTGTACACTGAGAAGTATGAAGGCTACTACTATCTAAAGAAGGACTTGAGGTTCGCTATACTTCAGAAGGCAAAGGAGCTCATAGAGAAGAGGGGCATGACCTTTGGTTCTTGCAGGGAGGGGTATTACTCTTATCCTACTTGCGATGGTTCTCATTTGGTTCCCTGATTTTAGCTAGAACTGATTTGACCTCCTCGTTTTGGACTATTTCATCAGCCTCCTTTTCTATTGACCTCTTTCTTATAAGGACGAAGCCGAGGACTGGCTTTATCTTTGGAGTTATGGTTTCAATTTTTTCTAAGGAGACGTTGTACTCCTTAACCGTCCTTTCAAGGTACGTAATCTTTTTCTTAACAACTTCTTCGATTCCTTCCGTTTCTCCATTTGGAACAACTGTTACCCGGACTTTTAGGGTCCTTCCAACAACGTAGGAGGAGACCACCAGCGTGTCTATTTTAATCCCCTTATCCCTCAGGTCTATCAGAAGGCCTTTTCCAAACCTCTCGCACTCCCTCCTTATTTCCTCAGGACAATCAACAATGAGGCTTTCAGTGGCTTTTGGCCTCTCCTCATATATGACCCTTACATCTGAGGGCTTTAGACAAACAAACATGCCCAAAGGCTTTAGCTCTTTTCTTATGCCTTCTCTCATATCTTCAACAAACTCTGCTAGCACTTGAGGGAGGGCCTTGAACATTAGACCTGCCTTCTCTATTATTAGCTCCCCTTGCAAATGCAGTACAAAGTACCCGTTTATAGTTAATATCTTACCCTGGATTAAAAACTCCCTAACCTTTATTCCAAGTGCATCAAGCTCTTCAATAAACTTCTTTGCATGAGGAATTACAGCGAACTCATAGTCTCTCGGCCCTTCGTAGGTTATCATGCTTTTTCACCATTTATCATGTGTTTAAGATGTATTTAAGAATTTTGTAAAATATTTAGCAAAATGGTGCCATGTTGCCAAGTAATTGAAAAAAACTTAAAATTATTATTAAACATTTGCAATTCCTACAATAAATATTGTATAATTTCTAAGCAACTTCGAACTGCTCGTAGGGCGTTCTCCCCTTTCTATGCTTAATCAGAATATCATACATAGCCTCCTTTAAGGTGGGAGACATGTTATCATCGAGCAACATGTCGCTCCCTCTGTACCTTATCTTTTCGGCCTCTCTTATCAGTGCGTTAACATGGGGCATTAGCTCCGATATTAAAATCTGAACTATTGATGGGTATGCTTCTTCATTTAGCTCTGCATCGCTTTCGATTCCTAGGTATACAATATATCCGAAGGCTTGAAGGGCAAGTATGAACTCGCTCTCAGATACCTCAAAAAAGGAGAAGTTGTAAGATTTTGATGGAACATTCGCTATCAGCACGCCTTTTATTGAGAGGGTGATAACTTCATCGTCTACCTCAAATACTAAGTCTCTAGCTAACTCCTGGGCAATAGAATA
>QMUI01000217.1 GCA_003660485.1 Thermococci archaeon
GAGTTTAGGAAGCTCGAGCCCCCAAAGAGGGAAAGCAGAAAGAAGTCAAAGCAGAAGACACTCGATTTCTTTTAGCCCATGCTCATCTCGTGGTGCATCATCTCCCTGACCTTAACGAACACCATCCCATCTTTCTCCTCGACCTCAATTATCCTCCCAAGACCAACAAGCCTCAGCTGGACCCTGCAAATGTTCATCTCCCTCTCGTCACTCTCCTCCCAGGGAACCCTCTGGAACATCCTCTCAATCTTAACTACCCTTGCAACTATACCTTCCGTTCCCTTAGTTACGTCCTCAAGCGATTCATAAGTAAGGAATACTAAGTCACCCTCTCTTACCCTCTCCAGCACGATATAGTTTCTGGCACTCCTTATTTCCAACGTCCGAAAGGGATTCCTTAAGAGGGCATCCAAAGCCCTCCTCGTTATTCCGGAGAGAAGGGGAAGCTCCATAATCCCACCTCACAGGTACATCGTCTCGTACTGCTTCTCAACCTTCTTCCTTGCCTCCTCCATCTGCTCATGCATCCTTCTCAACTGTTCTTCGATCATCTCTGCCTCCTTGATTAGCGGTTCAGTTGAAACCTCTATGTTGAGCATCTTCTTCAGGACTTCAACGACGTTAGCTGCAGCCCTTGGATCGGGCCTGTCTCCAAAGGTTTCTCCCAGTAGAACATAGCTCTTCAATCCGGCCCTCGAAGCCTCCCAAAGCAGCTTACCGCTCATCCCGCTTATCGAGCCGAACTTCAGAATTTTTACTCCAAGGTTTTCAAGCTCCTTATTCTCCTCTTCGGTGCCACCCACGCCCCAGACCTCAAACTTCTCCTTGAACATTCCTATGCCCATTCCTCCCAGGGATACTACCTTGCTTGCGTTTACGGACTTAAGGTAGTTGGTCATCTCCCTTGCTATCTCGTTTATCAGAGTCGGGGGGAGGTAAATGTCCGCAACCGCTATGATTATGTTATCCTTGCCGTAGAACCTCAGGGGAGGATTTGGCTTGCCCTCAAGAATTAAAGTCATCGGTGGAATAAAGGGGCTCTCCACGTACCCTATCATTTCCATTTCAAGCTCTTTAGCTAAGAAATTGGCAGCTATGTGACCGACGAGCCCAATTCCTGGGTATCCCTCTATTAGCACCGCCCCCTCAACCTTGGGAAGAATTAGTTCAATGGGTTTATTCTCCACCATCGCTACCCCTCAAAACTATTTAGCCTTGGGGAGTATTAAGCTTTGATCCTGAACAACGTTATTAAGTATCGATACCGATACTAAGTATCGGGGGCGATACTTTGTTGTTCGATCCAAGGCCCAAAGAGAAAAGGGAAGAACTGTTTGACAGAGAAAAAGAACTCTCCGAGCTCATGCATTCGTTAGTTAACTACCCTATAACGGTATTACTCGGAATAAGGAGGACAGGGAAGTCTTCAATAATCAGGGTTTCGCTGAACGAGAGTGATGTAGTAGGGATCTACATCGACGTAAGAAGGGCCATGAGGGGAGGTAGAATTTCAGATGAGAAACTCAAAACTCAACTCCTGGGCACTATTAGGAGGGTAAAAATAAAGGAGATAAGCCTTCCTGGAATTAAGCTTGAGCCAATATCAATTGATTTACCCGATATCTTTGATGTATTAAACTCATACGGGAAGAAAAGGAAGAGAGTAGTTGTTTTAGCCTTCGATGAGGCCCAATACTTCAGATTTTATGGGGCGAGGGGTGGCGAGGACTTTCTACTAGCCGTTGCGTATTCCTATGACAATCATGAGTGGCTTAGGTTCCTCTTTTCAGGATCCGAGGTGGGTTTGTTGCATGACTTCCTGGGATTTGAAGACTCTAAGGCTCCTCTCTTTGGAAGGATATACAACGAGATAACACTAGAGCCCTTCCCCAGGGATCTTTCAGTTGAATTCTTGAAGGAGGGCTTTAGGGAAGTAAAAATCGATGTTCCAGAGGAGCATCTTGAAGAAGCCGTCGAGAACTTAGACGGGATCCCAGGATGGCTGGTCGAATACGGCTACCATTACGTGCACACTAAAGACCATAGAAAAGCGTAGGAGAGAACCTTTCGGAGTGCTCAATCCCTAATAAGATCGGAGCTAGCAGAGCAGGAGAAAAGGAGTGAGAGGTACTTAGCGATACTAAAGGCAATATCTTTGGGCATGAACAGGTGGTCAAAGATAAAGGAGTACGTTGAAGTTAAATATGGCCCCATAACAAACGCCAGGCTTTCGGCCTTACTTAAGAACCTTGAGAAGATGAGCTGGATAAAAGCAGAACTCCAGAACGGGAAGAAAACTTACAAGATAGTAGATCCCGTTGTTGAGAAAGTAATTAGGGGGTTTTGAATATGCTGACTTGAAAATATTTTTATGCTCTGTTGGTAAGACTATTCTGGGTGAATGTAAGATGGTAACTGTTAAAGTTTCCTCGAAGGGTCAGATAGTCATACCAAAAGTTATTCGCGAGAAGTTTGGGATTAGGGAAGGGGATGAGCTTGAGATCCTTGACTTTGGAAACGAGATAGTGATAGTTCCAATAAAAAGGGACATTGACCTCAAGGGAATATTAAAGCTTGAAAAACCAGTAAAAGAAATTATGGAAGATGTAAGAAAGGAGGAAGAACTGGAGGCTAAGAAATGGAGAGAGTAGTGCTTGACAGTTACGCCATACTAACTTACCTCCTCAACGAAAAGGGTGCAGAGCGCGTTGAGGAACTGCTAAATAAAGCTAGAAATGGAGAAGTAAAGGTTTACATGAACGTTGTGAATCTAGGCGAGGTCTACTACGTCATAGCACGCAGAAAGGGTGTTGACGTTGCCGACTTCATCATAGCCAACCTGCTGAAAAGCCCAATCCTATTTATTCCTGCGGATGAGCACCTCTCCCTAATTGCTGGCAGAATAAAAGCCTTCCACAAACTAAGCTATGCAAACGCCTTCGCAACTGCAACAGCAATAGACC
>QMUI01000218.1 GCA_003660485.1 Thermococci archaeon
ACAACGACAACGTCGTATCTCATTCTGACACCTCCTTATAGCTTAAGGCTCCTACGGGACATGCCTTAATGCATATCATACACGAAATACACTTGTCTTCAAGAAAATGCCAAGAGGAGGAGACTTCAATTGCAAGGGTCGGGCAAACACCTGCACAACCACCGCAAAGGTAACATTTGTCTTCATTCACCTTCACCAGGATTTTCCTCCCCATTGTTACCACCCTCGATTATCTTTGCCTCATCGAGAAGAACCCTACCATCATTTATCATTTTTACTGGGATGAACCGCGACATCTCCTCGATTTTCTCCCTAACCTCTCTTTCCTTAAGGTTCAATCTATCGCTGAGCTCCTCTATCGTGGCTTCACCATTTAGGAGGAGGTAATGCAAGATCGCCAGCTGAGTCATATCCCCAATTGTCTTTAAGTATTCATCCTTTATCATCCTAATCAGTTTATTCCTGTAAGCTTCAACGACCCTGAAAGCCTCCAAAATTTTTCCTAGCTCCCTGTTCGCCTTTAAGAACTCGGAGAGCATTTCACTTAATCCTTGGGGATTTTCCTTTAAGGAAGATAAGTTCACATGGAAGTCCTTAAGCTCAGCCCCATCCAAGTTAAAGCCCTTGTACCAGAACATGTCAGGGGTTAGCGTTAGAACGTATGACTTTGCTATTGAAATCCGATAGTACTTCTTGGTCGGCCCTATGAACCTCTCCTCCTTCTCGTACGACTGAAGAATACCCTCCCTCTCCATAATTTTAAGGTGCTTGGCCACTGCGGTGGAGGAAACGGTGACTCTACTGCTGAGAAGGCTGAAGTAACATTCGGTACACGTTAAGTGAGACAGCAAATCCCTCCTAACCTTGTTCCCCAGGATATAAAATACGTCAGGTTCCATATTCACCACCTACCCATATGTGTGGCGCAAAGCTTATATATTGTGCATTCAACCTTCGGTTGACAACCTTGATTAAAGCCAACTTTAGGTTTGCTAATTAGCGTTATAAACGTTTAGATGGAGGTGAGAGGAATGGGACTAATTAGTGACGCTGACAAGAAGATAATCAGGGAGGAATTCTTCTCAAAGATGACCAATCCAGTTAAGCTCATCGTCTTCATAGGAAAGGAACACTGCCAGTACTGTGATCAGTTAAAGCAGCTTGTTCAGAAGCTTTCAGAGCTATCTGATAAGTTAAGCTACGAGATAGTGGACTTCGACACGCCTGAAGGTCAAGAGCTGGCCAAGAAATATAGGATCGACAGGGCACCAGCAACGACCATAACCCAGGATGGAAAGGACTTTGGTGTAAGGTACTTCGGCCTTCCAGCTGGACACGAATTTGCAGCGTTCCTAGAGGATATAGTCGACGTAAGCAATGCACAAACAGACCTAATGCCCGAGAGCAAGGAAGAGCTTGCAAAGATTGGCAAAGACGTTAGGATACTCGTCTTCGTAACCCCAACATGCCCCTACTGTCCACTGGCAGTTAGAATGGCTCACAAGTTCGCGATAGAAAACACGAAGGCAGGAAAAGGCAAGATACTTGGTGACATGGTTGAGGCCATTGAATATCCAGAGTGGGCTGACCAGTACAACGTGATGGCCGTTCCAAAGATAGTCATTCAAGTTGACGGAGAGGACAAAGCCCAATTCGAGGGAGCTTATCCAGAGAAGATGTTCCTAGAGAAGCTCCTCGCCGCCCTCAGCTGAAACTTTTTATTATTAATGCCAAGGTTAACAGGCCCAAGGGGATGCTTCTGTTTAGCTTTAAAGTCCTCTCAATTTTTGGAGTCGGATAACCACTAACTATTCTTGCGCTTATTGAAATTTGGAAGTCCTTCATCCTTACGATGAGCTCAAGGCCATACCCCTTCCTCTTCCACGGATACAGGAAGGGCACCACACCGGAAAAGGCATCCAAAGCCAGATGGAAAGCAACTCCAACTGCAAACATCTTTAGCCATGGGAGAAGGAGAGATAAAAGCGCTAGAGGAATTAGAAAGAGGAGCGAGTGAAGGTAAGAGCGGTGCTCCTTAGCGAAAACATCAAAATCGGGAAACACCGAGCCAAGTATGAGCATTATCAAGTTAATTGGATCTGGATTTGAGAAAGAGAGGTAAGCTATAGTTGGAATCGAAGCGTGCTCAATTGGATCCATGTTCTCAAATTTCCCGGTTGACTTATAAGCATTAAGCCTTAGGAAGAGAGCTAGCCTATACACGGCTGATAACAGAAATAAGTGCGAGAGGAAACTGTTTTAAGCTGCAAAATTGTTCTTTACCTTAGGTGCGTGAAAGATGGCCGAAGAGGTCAGGGAAGTAAAAGTTCTTGAAAAGCCTTGGGTTGAAAAGTACAGGCCTCAAAAGCTTAATGACATTGTTGGACAAGAGCATATCGTTAAAAGGCTGAAACACTACGTTAAAACAGGCTCAATGCCGCATCTACTCTTCGCTGGGCCTCCTGGCGTTGGAAAGTGCCTAACGGGAGATGCAAAAGTCATAGCCAACGGAGAACTAACAACAATTGGAGAGCTTGTTGAAAGGCTCAGCGGCGGAAGGTTTGGTCCAACACCAGTAAGGGGTCTGACAGTACTAGGTATCGATGAAGATGGCAGGTTGAGAGAACTTCCAGTGGAATACGTATACAAGGACAAGAGCAAGGAGATCGTTAGGATAAGGACGAGGCTTGGAAGGGAGCTGAAAGTTACCCCCTACCATCCACTACTTGTAAACAGAAAGGATGGAAGGATAGAGTGGGTCAAAGCCGAAGAGTTAAGGCCTGGGGATAGGTTAGCAGTTCCAAGTTACTTACCAGCTAAGCTTGAGGAGAGCGAGGTTGCAGAATGGCTCGGCTACTTCATGGGATGTGGAAAGATTGAAGAGGGGTGGATAGTCTTTAATGGAGACACCAAGTTCTTTGAGCTAACCAAAAAGCTGTTTGAAGATGCCAAGATAGTTGGG
>QMUI01000219.1 GCA_003660485.1 Thermococci archaeon
TCAAGGAAATCATGGAAGAGGAGAGAATGCTAGTTGTCCACACGCACGAGTTCTTGATGCTGAGCGAAAAGCTTAGCGAAGAGAAGGCTTGGAAGGCCCTGAAGGATGAGTATGGAGAGGTAAAGGAGGGGAAAATTAGGAAAGCCGTCGAAATTCTAAGAGAATTTAGGATAGTCAACCCCAAGTAACGTGCCTATTCACAATGTACCTCACTATGAAGGAGAACCCTATTCCGACCAGGTTAGCGAGAAGGTAATGGAGCCCCAGGAACACTAAGACCCAGTAGATAACGAACTGAACAATAGCACCGGTAAGCGCTGCCATGTGGAACTTTAAAAGTCTCTCCCACAGCTTTCCTCTTCTTATATCTTTGAAAGTCCAGAGATCGTTCCATATGAAGTTGTTTATAATCGAGAGCTCGGTCGAGGGGATAACCGCGATCTCCTTACTCAGGCCAAGGTGGACGAAGAGCCATAAAAAGAACTCGTTCACTAGTACTCCGGAGAGTCCAACGACGGAGAACTTAACTAATCTGTCGATTTCACCCTCCCACTTCATCAGCCTGTAAAGATGCCTTAGATAGTTGATCATCGTTTTGCCCCTAAGTTTGCTCTTTCCCGCTAGCCTAGTTCCGAAGGTAAAGGGAACCTCTACGACTTTTGAGTAGTTTCCCTTGATAAGAATCTCCATGAGTATCTTAAAGCCCACAGGGTTCAGCTTCACCCCCTCAACAACTTCCCTTCTGAGGGCAAAGAACCCACTGACGGGATCCTTTATATCTCTTATCTTTGGTAAGGCCACTCTACCTATCATTATAGCACCTTTCGAGATTAACTTACGATAGAAAGGCCAGTTCTCAACTTTTCCACCTTTAACGTACCTACTCGCTATGACTATGTCGGCTCCTTCCTCTATCCTCTTCAGGAGCTCGGGGAGAACTTCGGGAGGGTGCTGAAGATCCGCATCCATCACAACAAATATCTCACCACTAGCCTCTCTAAATCCTCTTATTACAGCAGAAGAAAGACCTTTCTCGTTTATCCTCCTAATAACTTTTACAGGATATTTAGATGAAAGTTCCTGGGCCTTTTCCCACGTTCTATCCGGAGAATCGTCATCAACAATAATTATCTCATAATCATAATTCCTGAGAGCATCGTCAATTCTAGAGAACAGCTCCTCAAGGTTCTCCCTCTCATTATATGTTGGCACTATTATCGATACCCTCATTATTAGAGCCCCAGGAGGAATAAAGGAAAGAAAATTTAAGGCTTTCTAGACCCTTAAGGACTATTTGCTTTAAGATTTTCTAAAATAAAATTGGGAGAGTCAAGGCTTCCTAACCACGAAAAGTGCATGATCCTTCTCGTAGGGTTCAAGGTTCAGCCTCTCAATGACTTCAAAGTACTCGCCCAATTCCCTCTCAACTTCCCTGAACACCTGCTCTGGCTCCTTGGTAACGTCTATGCTCCTGCTCTTAACCGCTATCATTCCATAGCCGCCCCTCTTGAGGTAGGCCTCGGCGTTGTCTATTAGTATCTTGGCCTGCGTTGGCTGGGCAACGTCCTCGAATATTACATCGACCTTTGTAACCAAGGCCCTGTACTCTTCAGGCTTAGTAGCATCCCCCAGTATTGGCACTATGTTTTTCCTCTCCTCAACTATGGGAACGAGCTCCCTGAGAACCCTTGGGGAGAACTCAATTCCGTAGATTTTCCCTTCCCAGCCTATTATATCACTCACGTGAGATGCCGTGGTTCCACTGGCTATTCCAAGGTAAAGCACGGTCTTCCCGGGCTTTATTGGGAAGTTCTTGAGGCCATTCATTATCGCAGCTCCAAGCTTTGAGCGGTGAGGGTTCCATATCCTGTACTCTTCCCCCTCCCACTTGATTACCCTCTCACCGTAGACCCTCTGTCCTGGGACTAGGTTCTTGGTCGCTATCTTCTCGCTACCATCGTCGTCAATGACAATGTAAACGCCGGGGAACTTGTGCTTCTTAACCTCAACCATTTAAATCACCTCTTCCTAGGCTTCTCCTTCTTCTTTTTCTTCTTCTTTTTCTTATCCTTCCACCTCCTGCCCTTCCTTTCCTCCCTCTTCCTCTTTGGCGGCTTCGGATACTTCTCCTTGATCTCCCTTATCCTGGCCTCAAGCTCCTTTTTGAGTTCCTCAGCTATGTACTCACCTGAGAAGTAGTCGACTCTAGCCGCTATTGCCAGCTTACCTGCTAAGGCTCTTGCTATCTTACCCCTCTGCCACCATGGAGAGCGGTTTATCGCTGGGTACTGATAGATGACACCGTGCTTTGGAGGCTTAGCTCCGGTCCTTAAGTGCCTGAACAGAGCTTTCTCAGCACCCAAGACCTGTATCGTTGAGGAAGGCATCATTGCAAGCTCCTTTAAGCCACCAGCAAGGCTGATGAGCCTCGCAGCGAGCTTCGCGCCAACGAGGGCCTTGAGGTTGGGAGCGACGTCATCCATCGCCCTATCGATGTAGTCCTCTAATTCCCTCCTGAGCTTGTAGAGCCTGTCTATCTCCTCGGCAAAGTCCTGAACGACCTTTATATCAGTCTCATCCATCCAAGCGCCCATCGTCTTCTCTTTAGCCTCGAGGATCTTCTTTATCTTTTCCTCACTTAGGCCGAGCTCCCTAAGCTTCTCCTCATCAACGTTGTCCCTGTGGCCTATTGTCTTCACGAATGCAACGTATTGTGGATGCCTTGGAAGGATCTCATCGAGCTCGGGAAAGTGAAGCGAGTACCACTCCCTAAGCCTCGACACGAGGAGGTTTATCACCTTGTCAATATCGTCCAAGGCCTCAATAGCTTGAATAACCATCTTGTCCCTCGCACCGCTCTGCTCCTGAATTCTGAGCCTTGTAAGGTCAACGCCAACGTTGTAGTAGTCCTCGAACCAGTTCCCCCCCAGGAACTCCTCGGGATTGCTCCTGA
>QMUI01000220.1 GCA_003660485.1 Thermococci archaeon
CAGCACGCGAATGGAACGATGACTGCTTTGGCAATAGCTAACTTGATCGCTATAACTGGGAACATAGGGAAAGAGGGAGTATTCTCGGGAGTAATTCCTGGGGCCCACTGTGGGTTATGTGCCGCTGTTCCTGGAGTTAACTGTGCCCAGCTCCCTGGATCTATTCCACTAAATGAGGAAAATGCGAAGAAGTTCAGCGAGCTCTGGGGATTTGAAGTTCCAAGAAAGCCTGGTCTCCACTATCAGGCAATATTCAAGGCCATGGCTGAGGGGAAGGTTAAGGGGATATTCATCATGGGTCAAAACCCGGCCAGATCTCTTGCAAATTCAAGCTTAATTGAGGAAGCTCTCGAGAAGGCCTTCGTCGTTGTGAGCGACATCTTTCCGACAGAAACAACGAAGTTTGCTGATGTAATACTCCCAGCGGCCAGCTGGTACGAGAAGACTGGAACCGTGATAACCCAGAACAGGAGGGTGATGAGGAGCTTCAAGGCAGCTAAACCACCGGGAGAGGCAAAGCCCGATTGGGAAATACTGGTTATGTTGGCCAAGGAACTTGGCGTTGGGGAGTACTTCAATTACTCAAACGTCGACGACATCCTCAGAGAAATCAACAAGGTAATTCCAGCCCTCAAAGGGGCAACACCTGAAAGGTTGAACTCTAACTTAGAAGGCTGCTTCTATACATGCCCAGATGAAGAGTCAGAAACTCCAAGGCTGTTCTTGAAGGGCTTCCCGACTAAGACCGGGAGGGCCCAGCTTACGCCGGTCAAGTGGATCCAGCCGGGAGAAGTTCCGGACGAGGAGTATCCGTTGTGGTTGACCAACTTCAGGCAAGTAGGTCACTTCCACACGGGAACCATGAGTATGAGGAGCAAGAGCCTAATTAAGAGATGGCCCGAGAGTTTTCTGATGATAAACCCAGAGGATGCCAAAGCGCTTGGAATAAGGGATGGGGATAGGGTCAAGGTTGAGACAAGGAGGGGTTCTCTCGTTGTTAGGGCCGTAGTTACGGATAGGATAAGGAAGGGTGTTGTCGCGATGCCCTGGCACTGGGGAGTTAACTTTCTCACGAAAGATGATGCGATAGATGAGTTCTCCAAGATGCCAGAGCTGAAGGCAGTGGCCTGCAGGGTCACCAAGGAGGTGGTAGAATGAGCAAGAAGATATTCATAGACTTCAAGCGTTGCATTGGCTGCAGGGCCTGTGAAGTAGCCTGCGAGATGGAGCACGGAGAAGCGAGGATAAGGGTCTTCGAGTTCCCCGACTTAACGGCGATACCCTTCAACTGCAGGCACTGTGAAAAGGCCCCCTGTCTTGAAGTTTGTCCGACGGGTGCACTGTACAGGGATCAGGATGGAGCCGTAGCCTTCGACCCTCTCAAGTGCATTGGCTGTCTGATGTGTGCCGTTGCCTGTCCATTTGGTGTTCCGAAGATAGATGAGGTAAACAAGATCATGGACAAATGTGATCTCTGCTCGGAGAGAAGAGCTGAAGGAAAGCTTCCTGCCTGCGTTTCTTCATGTCCAACAGAAGCATTGAAGTTCGGCGAGATAAACGAGGTACTTTGGGACAGGGAGGGAAGCTTCGTTTCTCGCCTCAAAGAGGCGAGGGAGAGGGGAGAGAAGGAGCCGATATACCTGCTGTGAGGTGGAAGCATGGACCTCATTATTTTTTCCTTTTTAGTTCCCATACTCGCGGGAATTTTCGCGTTTAGGTTAGACGGTAAGAGGGCCGACGCCCTGTTAGTGGGAGCTTCGGGCTTTTCCCTCATCGTAATAACTTACTCACTCATAACCTTCACGCCCAGGCACGTTGTTCTTGCGGAAGTTGATAACTTCGGTGAAGTTTACGGCCTAATAGTTGATGATATCTCCCTCCCGATAGCGTTTGTGGTTTCCCTCGTGGGCTTCCTCTTCATGCTGTACTCCATCGACTACCTCTCACCACATAACAGGGAGAAACCCGTGAGGGAGGGGAAAGGAAGGTTTCACGGATGGATGCTCATATTCCTGGGCTCAACCCTGGGTTTCCTATTCTCCTCTTCAATACTCCAGATGCTCGTGTTCTTCGAGCTCATGAGCCTCGCCTGCTGGGGTGTCGTTGGCTTCTACGGAACGAAGGAAGCGATAAGAGCAGCTTATAAAGCCCTTTTAATGCCAAACTTTGGAGCGCTCGTCGGTCTTTACTCGGCTTTTGCCCTCGCATACCTAAAAACACATAATCTGTCCTTGCTCTCTCTTTCAAGCTTGCCCCAGGATGTTAAGCTCCTCGTCTTCTTGGGAGCCATGATAGCGGCCTTCACGAAGAGCGCTCAATTCCCACTATACTCATGGCTTCCAGATGCCATGGAAGCTCCAACACCAGCAAGTGCTTTTCTCCATGGGGCGGCGATGATAGAGATGGGAGTTTTTCTCCTCGCGAGGATAGTTCAGTTCATGAGCCCAATTCCAAAAGCTGGCGGCTTTATAATGCTTTTCCTACTTGCGATAACTCTCCTGATTACCACGATAGCCTACCCAATGCAGAAAGATGCCAAGAGGTTGCTCGCATATTCAACGATGGCCGAAGCGGCGGTGATGTACAGTGGAGTTCTCTTTGCAATCTTCGGTTCTGAGGTGGGAATAAAGCTTGCGATGTTCCAGATATTCACTCACGCCTTCGTTAAAGGCCTGGGCTTCTTAACCGCGGGAACGTTCAGCTACTCCCTGGGAACCCTAAACATGGGCAAAATAAAGGTGGGTGGTTTAATAGGGGCAATTTGGATGCTCTCCCTCTTTGGCCTAGCCGGAGCTCCCCCATTTGGGATATTCTTCAGTAAGGCTCTCCTCCTCAGATCCGGGGTTCAGATAGGGGGAATATGCTGGGCGATCGTCCTTCTGATCCTTTTGGATTCAACGGTGTTCTTCGTTGTATCGGCGCTAAGGGTTAGGGACATGCTGGGAGGCGA
>QMUI01000221.1 GCA_003660485.1 Thermococci archaeon
CCTCTTTGGATTTGTAACGAAGAGATCGTCACCTACTATCTGCACCTTCTTTCCGAGCTCCTTGGTTATCATGACGAAACCTTCCCAGTCCTCCTCGTGGAATGGATCTTCAATTGAGACTATCGGATATGTTGAAGTCAGCTCCTTGTAGAGTTCGAGGAGCTCTTCCCTCGTGTACTCCTTACCCCCAACAACGTACTTGCCAATCTCGGCGTTAAAGAACTCGCTTGATGCCGCATCTAGGGCCAAGGCTATTTCATCCCCAGGCTTGTATCCTGCCTCCTCAATGGCCTCTACGAGAACGTCCAAGGGCTCGGTCACTTCCTTCATCGGGGGGGCAAATCCTCCCTCGTCACCAACGTTAACTGCGTTCTTGCCGTACTTCTCCATGATTACCTTCTTGAGGACGTGGTAAGTCTCGGATACCCACCTTATTGCCTCCCTGAATGAATCAGCGCCAATGGGCATTATCATAAACTCTTGGAAGTCGAGCTCGTTCCCAGCGTGAACTCCACCATTTATGACGTTACTTAGTGGAACCGGTAAAACGTAGGCGTTTGCGCCGCCTATGTACCTGTACAGCGGAAGGTCTAGGGAGTCAGCTGCGGCCTTTGCCACCGCCAAAGAAACCGCGAGGATTGCGTTCGCTCCAAGGTTGCTCTTGTTCTCGGTTCCATCGAGCTCTAGGAGAAGGGTATCAATTTCCCTCTGCCACCTCACATCCATTCCAATGAGCTCAGGGGCAATGATCTTGTTCACGTTCTCTACCGCCCTTCTGACTCCCTTCCCGTGGTATCTCTTTCCACCATCCCTTAGCTCCACGGCCTCGTGGGTTCCGGTTGATGCTCCACTTGGCACCGCAGCCCTTCCCATACCGACGTTAGTGTAAACATCAACTTCAACGGTTGGGTTTCCCCTGCTGTCAAGTATTTCCCTTGCTACAACCGCGGTAATCTCGTAAGGGTTCTCCATGGCAATCACCAGAGGTGATATTCCGTTGAGCCTTAAAAATCATGTCTTTGGTTTGATGCCGAGCTTCATCAGTTCGACAACTACTTTAATTGGCAGGCCGACAACATTATAGTAGTCCCCTTTGATCCACTCAACGAATACCGAAGCATAGCCCTGAATCCCATAAGCCCCAGCCTTGTCCCTCCATTCGCCCGTTTTGATGTACCACTCGATGAGTTCCTCGTCTAACTCCCTGAACTTCACTTCCGTGACTTCATAACTCTCTATGCTCTTTCCTCTGTGAATTATGCAATAGCCCGTGATAACTTTGTGCACCCTTCCACTTAGCATTCTAAGCATTTTTCGGGCTTCACTTTCATCTCTGGGCTTTCCCAGGATATTATTTTCAAAAACTACTACTGTGTCAGCGGCAACTATTGTCCCGTTAGGGTACTTTAGGGATACAGAGAGCGCCTTCCTTCTAGCTATCTCAACCACTCTTTTCTCTGGTGTTTTGATGTGACTTTCTTCATTCACATTACTTGGAACAACCTTTATGTCGAAGAACTTCTCAAGGATTTCCCTCCTCCTTGGACTTGCAGAGGCTAAGATTATCATCACGAGAAATTTGGTAAAGGTTTTTAAACTCACACTCTCCACCCATGATTGCATGATCACTGGGCATGGCTCGGGGGTGTCCGAGAAAGGAGCCCACCGGGCCCCGTGAGGAGGTGGAGGAGATGAAGTATCCAAAGCAAATAAGAACCTACTGCCCGTTTTGTAAGAGGCACACCATTCACAAGGTCGAGAAGGTAAAGAAGAGGCCAAGGAGCGAGCTTAGTGCTGGCCAGAGGAGGTTCAGGAGAATCCTTAAGGGCTACGGAGGATTCCCAAGACCAAAACCAGAGGGAAGAGAGAAGCCAGTGAAGAAGCTTGATTTAAGGTTCAGGTGCACTGTCTGCGGAAAGGCCCATACGAGAGGTAAGGGCTTTAGGGTAAAGAGGTTCGAGCTCGTGGAGGTGTGATGCCATGGCGTTGCCCAAGAACATAATCCCAATGCCAAGGTCGAGGTTCCTTAGGGTTAAATGCATTGACTGCGGCAATGAGCAGATAGTCTTCAGCCACCCCGCAACTAGGGTTAGGTGCTTGGTCTGTGGGGCAACCCTAGTTGAACCAACGGGCGGAAAGGGAATAGTAAAGGCTAAAATCCTTGAAGTTCTAGAATGACTTCGGCGTAGCTCCTCGGATCTTCCCACACTTTTACCTTAATTTCCCTAATGTTTTTACCGGCTTTTTCTAAAATTTTCTCGGCGAACCACTCTGCTAGGTACTCTGCGGTGACATTTGGCTTGTCAATAGCAACGACTTCACTCTTTGGTAGTTCAAGCTTTTTACCGTTTTTTTCGATAATAATGGTCTCCCCGTTTTCTTTAATCCACTTTTCGCTAACTATCAGCCTATGATCTAGCAATTTGGCTAATTCTGAGAGGTGATTGAAGTCAAATATCATCCCATTCTCGTTGAGCTCACCCTCGATCTCCACCTCGACCTTGTACGTGTGCCCATGGATCCGAAGGCATTTACTTTCGTAAGGCAGAACAAGGAAATGGCTACTGTCGAAGTCTTTGCTCCAATAAATTTTCCTAATTACCCTCATCTTCATCAAACTATAATTAGTATAAAGTTTAAAAGAGGGTTTCCCTACTCATCAGCGGGTGTGAGGGATGATCCTCCAAGTTGCTCTCGATTTAACCGACATAGAGCAGGCCATTTCTATCGCAGAAAAAGCTGCTCGTGGCGGTGCTCACTGGCTCGAGGTTGGAACTCCCCTTATAAAGAAGGAGGGAATGAGGGCCGTTGAGCTCTTGAAGAGAAGGTTCCCAGACAGGAAGATTGTTGCGGACTTAAAAACAATGGACACCGGCGCACTTGAGGTTGAAATGGCCGCAAGACATGGGGCAGATGTTGTTTCAATACTTGGAGTTGCCGATGATAAG
>QMUI01000222.1 GCA_003660485.1 Thermococci archaeon
CCACCCTGTATCGGTGTGATATGGGGACAGAAACCTTTATTAGTCTCGTTGTGCGTCATCCGTGATGATCCGCCCTGTATCACAACAATACAGGACGGGAGAACGGTTATCATGGTGATACAGTCCCCCTCGGGGCAGGGACTCAACCCCTCACCGAAGCTTCATCTAAAAGTTTCTGCCCCTTTTAACAATATAACCAGTATTAAGGGAGCGGGTATATATACTACCTTGTGATGAGGTATGCACCGAAAATCAAAAGGACAAGAAGGCCAAAAACTATCAGATAGTCGACCCAGGAGTATTCCCTGGGGACTTTGCGCTCAACCTCCGCCTCTTTTCCCATTGTTTCTCTAACGGCAACTGCGGTCTCTAAATCTTTCTTGTTTGGAACTTGCATAAAATAGAATTAGAGCTTCCAAGATTTAAAGTTACCTATTCTGATTCTCTCTAGGACTTCCATGACTCCCAGGGCTATTCCATCGACCTCTATGCCTCCTATAGGTCTGTAGCCGTCTCCAACGACGTAAATTCTCTCAAGGGGCCACTCGACGTGCATTCCAGCCCTCGTCCTGTTGACTGGATTATCTCCACGGTAGACTTGGGCCAATAATGGTTCACCATCTGGAAATACCTCAAGAAGGTCGTTCCATCCCTTCTTTATGGCCTTTTTCGGGCTTTCCTTGAGAGCCATATGGGCCATTATGAGCGTGTACCCCTCTTTGGCAAGAGATGGATCTAAGGAGGAGGGCTCATTAAAGCCGTTGATGCTGAGCTGAGGTGTGAAAACTACCGTGTTCCCTATCCTGGGCTCCCCAGGAACCGCTAGGTTGAACTTAACTCCTTCGCTTGGCTTGATTCTCTTGACCTCTTTTAGGAAGTCGTGGGGGAATTCCCCCTTCCCAATTAGCTCCACGGTCTCTTTTACTCCAATGTTTGAAATTAAGATATCATATGGGTACTCTGAGCCGCTCTCACCGATGACCTTTCCCTCTTCAACCTCAACGGCCTTCTCCCTAGTTATTATCCTCCCCTTATTTTCCGTGATTATCCTCGCTAGCTCATCAATTACGGCCTTACATCCCCCTCTTATGAGTCCAGGGCCTCCCCACATTAACGTAGCCTTTATTTCCTTAGCCAGCTCTATTGCCGGGATTTCAGTTGAAGAAACGCTGTCAGCCCAGCCGGTGAAGCTCTCCAGGGATTTTAGAACGAATTCATTATCTCCAACCCTTTCCTTTATCCATTCATCTGCCGGCATGAGGGCTTCTTCTCCCTTTGGAACCCTGTTGGCCTTTATCTCCGCGAGGAGTTTTAGTGCCTTCGCCTTCTCCTTAAAGCCCAGGAACTTCCAGCCTTCCCTGTAGTGCATGATTTTACCATCCCACAGTATCTTGCCCTTTGGGTTAGAATTCACTATCTCGACCTTTGCCCCAAGAATCTTAAGCAGGTGAGCTAGAGGGCCATCTTCTCCGTGGGGAACCATGTGGAGTGCCCCGGTAGAGAGCTGAAATCCTTTGTACGGTAGATTTGTGAACCTCCCTCCAATTATGGGTGATTTTTCAAGGATTGTAACTTCATACCCATTCTTAGCGAGAAATGCACCTGTCAATAATCCTCCGAGTCCTGCCCCGATTATTACAGCTTTCATCTAACCACCACTACTCTTTCCCCCAAGTCTTTTAATTCTCTTCTGTATTGGGGGTGGGCGTGTAAAATATCAAACCATCTTGGTGTTTCTTCACGTATTTCATTCATCTCTTCCACCTTCTTCAGCGCGCTGATAATATGCCCCCTTCCCATGAATTTTGTCGCGAATTCATCCGCTTCATACTCATTCTTCAGCTTAAACAGCGTGAGGCTATAGGGAATTATAATTATGGATGAGAGCCCTCTTAGGGTTACATTTTTCTTTTGAAAGCCTCGCCCCTTCAGGGCGGAGAGGGGGTCGGGTGTCCAAGCTCGTAAGTCATTATTTCCTCTTTCTTGAGGTTCTTTATCAGCCCCCCGGTTACGTAAACGTCCCTTCCACGGGGCTGAAGACAGGATTGGGTTCTATGCAATTCACGTTAATGAGATAAACGTTTCTGATTTTGATTCCATGCCCCGTACATATAGCCCTTACTCCCTCGCCCAGTTCGCCGGTAAGCACTTCTCCCTTCCCCAGCTTCCTCATGATCTTAGAGAACACCTCCGCAACACCAAAGAAGTACACTACAAAAAGCAGGAAGTTGATGAGCCCTTCAGTGGTCGTAAAGAGCAGTATTTGACCGAAAATAATTAGCAAATTTAAACTAAAACCATGATTGATAAGATTACGCCAAGTGCCGCGGGGGGTCAGGAGGAGCACGTATCCAAGTACCCCGGAGAACCTTCCCAATAATCAAAGAACCCTAAGAAGCCCGAGATGAAGAAGAGAATCAGCTCAGCGAAAATGCCAAGCAAATAGGGTTTATTTAAATGCACGATATTATCCCTCTTGCTCTTGGGTACTCAAAATCTACCTTTTTATTGGGTTGCCGAATGGGTCAATTAAACCTGCCCTGATGAGGGAGGAGCTTATCTTCCCACCAAGCTTGCTCTTAACTAAGGGTATTACTACTATCTCTAAGGGCTTAAGGCCCAACTCCTCTCTTGCCCTGTTTACGAGGAGGGCCCCCTTATATGTCTCCTCACTCACAACAATGGCCTCAAGGCTCTTTATCTTTGTCGTGAAACCTATCGCGTTGTGTATCTTGATTATCCTATAATTTTTAAAGCCGTTAACTTCAAAAAACATTAAAAGATCCCTGAGCCTTCTCTCATAGGGGAGGATTTTCTCGGCGTAGGGTTTTTCCCTAACCATTTCATCCGAGGTTAGTCCAACGTACACTATCTCGCCCACTTCAAAGGCCTTCCTAAGTAATGCCTTGTGACCAAGATGTAGCCTGTCGAACGTTCCACCAAC
>QMUI01000223.1 GCA_003660485.1 Thermococci archaeon
CATTTGCAGTTTTAACCACAGCTTGGAACTTATATAAGATATTGTACGATACTATCACGTAATCCACACCAATATTCATTAGGCTCTTATTATTGACTAACCCCAAGTAGTACCTCGCAACAAACCTGCTTGGGCCTCCCTGGGCTACGGGGGCCCTTGTAGAGTAATAGGTTACCCAATGACCATAATCCCACCACACTAGAACTATGTCGTTTACATTAGAATTCTCTCCCAGCCACGAAAGAGCATCTTCCCAATATTTATTCATTTCCGGCTTGAGGTTAAGCGTTTCATACATTCCATGCACTGAAGAAATTAAAATTACAGTCGCTAATGTTATGATGGCAATTTTCCTTTTACTTTTACTTAACTTAAGAGAAGAGAGACCGAGGGCAGCCATTAAGGATATTGCAACTGAAGCTAGGAAAAGAAATCTCGTCCAAATAATAGCCATAGGAACTAGTACTAATACCGTTCCTAATGTCAACAGGGTAAATACGTTTAGTCTCCTAAACCTAAGCGGATATAGGAAAGCCAACGCAAACTGAGGACCATATGCTATCCAGAAGTCTCTTAATGTAGTCCTCTGGGTCTCGGAAATTGGAGAGGTTAAAAATATTCTGTTTAAAAGGGTTGAAAATATGGAGTAGTACTTGGAATATAGTATTAAACCACCAACCACGACTAAAACCGTTAGCGTTATTGCCCTCGTCTTTACGTCTTTAAGGAACCTTGAGGCAAGAAGTACGATTACAGCCAGAAGGAGTACCAAGAGGACAATTTTGAAGAGATAATAAAGGAATATGTCATGCAAGAATCCAAATTCCAGCCCAAACTTCTTTGATAGGTAATTTCCCGTTCCCTTATTTTCCCCAAGCATTCCGAAGCCAACTTTCTCACCCAGAACACTTGCCAAGATTATAGAGGGTAAGATGAGGCTTATCGAAATAAAAGCATGGGGCAACATATCATCTTTTGATAACAAAAACGAACCAATTAATAGGAATACTGCATTCGCAAGTACTAAAATGAAAATCGGATAATACGCCTGCCAAAAAACTGAGGCCAAGGCGGGAGATATAAAAATTAAGGAATAAGCGATAATCCTTTCCCATGTGTTTCTAGATGATATTAAAAGGGAAAAACCGAAAAACGTAACTGAGTACCAGAACAACATATAGTTGTCGCCTCTATAGTAATTGGCCATAGATCGCATAATGTGTCCGAAGTTAAAAGCAAAGAGAAGTGAAAACAGTGCTGCCGTCTTATACCCATAAACCCTACTTAGGGCGTACGTAAAGAATACAATCGTTAGAACTCCAAATATTACAGGAGTTACTTTAAAAGCAAAATCAATGGAGCCTGGAAGTATTTTAGAAAGGTAGGCTGGAGTTGCCCAGAGGCCAAGAGGGTGAAAGAGCTTTACCTTCATCCCCCATGGGCCAAGGGCATAGGGGAAAAAGTTCACCCATTGGCCTTTCTCCATGCAATACAGGATGTACTTTAAGTGGAAATAGGGATCGTAACCGTACATATATTTCATCCTTAAAGGAACCAGTCTAACTACTAAAGCTAAAACTATACCTAGGATTGTCATATATCTATACTTAACCCTCATGGTATCACCCGCTAAGCACTTCATATACTTTCTTTAGGACAATCACGACAAATGTTGCAAGGAGAACTTCCACTATTGGAGTGATATTATCCTTTTGTTTTTTTGACATGTATTCCCCACCAACAGTTATTGCTACCAGAATCCCTATCAAGGACAGTGTTAGAAAAACATCCACCTTAGACGTCAAGAGGGCAGATAGAACGATCCAAACTGAAATAAAAGATAGAATGTAGTCACTCACATCCATTCGCTAATCCCTCCAAGTTTTTTCACGGTAATTCTAACTCTCTCTCCAACAATCTCAAACCTCTCACTTTCAAGTAGTTGCCCACTGCCCTTTGCCAACCCCAAGAGAACTGAAGAGCATATTGGACATGCAACTTGATTACAGTTCTTAACTTGCCTCTTGCAAAATTCCATATTTCTAGGCTTCACATAGACGTAAAATGTATCACCGGCATCTTCTATATGGATACTTTCAGCAAGTTCTAGGAATCTAAGAACCGCAGTGCTAACACTTTCAACTTCTGAAACACTAGTTATTTCCCCCTCTAAGTGCTCCTCAAATTTTTCAACAATTTTACCCCCAGGAGGCTTTATTAATAAGCCCATCTCACGTTCACTACTTACTTCAGTTAAGAACACAGAATCCTCACTTAACTTACCTAGGTCTATTCTATAATCTTGAACTAAGGGAATAAAGATGCCACCTTCCGGTAAATTTTCATAAGGCGGTATGTAAACAGCATTTCCCTCTAATCCAAGATCGTTAATCATTTTTTTCAAGCTTTCCTGAACCGAAGTAACAACGAGATCTAAAGTATCCCTTCGAACGTACTCCTCAGATTTAAAGGCTAGAACAACGGCGCCAATTATCAAAGCAGCTAGTCCAATGTTAAGGGTGTCTGTGCCCATAATCACTGAAATTATAGTCACAAATATTCCAATTCCAATGATCGCCAATCCAGAGATTAAAACCCTCTTCATCGTCAGACCCAAGATCACTAACCCCCAAATATTTAAAAGGGTTATATGTTAGTGAGAGCGATGAGGAAAGTCCTTACTTCACTGGCAATAGTCTTGCTCCTTATAACCCCAACACTAGCTCAAATTAGACAGGTAAAATTTGAAAGTGCCCTTAGAGATGATTCCGCGTTGTATGAGTTTTTCTCGACAATTTTAGATATCTCAGCCTCAGCTCTTAAAGATTTAAATCAGACCCAATATAGTAAACTTCAACTGATAATTAATTGGACAAAAGAAGAGGAGGAATTCTATAGAGCGAGAGGGGTTAACATAACATTAACTATGTACCTACCTCCCTTC